>NZ_QOUX01000043.1 GCF_004116265.1 Anaerobacillus alkaliphilus
ATTACCTAGTTATAAGGATTTTACGTCGAATTGAATTCTTGACTACTCAAGTTTACTCAAAAGCTTTTACAAACTTTCCGGTAAAACTTAAATGTGTTAGTTGTTATCTAGTTTTCAAGGAACAAATACAATTGTGAATGTTGAATTGGTTGAAGGCCTCTCTGAGATACTTTCATTAATTCATAATTCAAAATTGGCAATTCATAATTAAACTATCAATCTACCTTTTCTCAAAAAGGCGACTTGATAAATATAACACCATTCGAGAATGATGTCTAGAACCAAAAAATGGTTATTGGTGGAGCCTAGCGGGATCGAACCGCTGACCTCCTGCGTGCAAGGCAGGCGCTCTCCCAGCTGAGCTAAGGCCCCGGGTTATGAAATTGTTATGGTGGGCCTAAGTGGACTCGAACCACCGACCTCACGCTTATCAGGCGTGCGCTCTAACCAGCTGAGCTATAGGCCCCTAAAAACTCCATATAAAAAGAGAGATCACTCTCTCATAATAAAAAGCATACACTTTTTATGTTCGAAGGATAATTCCTTCAAAACTGAAACACAGCGTCAGCGTACTTTTCCAAAGAAAAGCATCGACTAGAGTTTTAACTCCATAGAAAGGAGGTGATCCAGCCGCACCTTCCGATACGGCTACCTTGTTACGACTTCACCCCA
>NZ_QOUX01000044.1 GCF_004116265.1 Anaerobacillus alkaliphilus
TCTCTTTCTGTAAATATCTTTTTACTCATTTGATCTTTCCCCAATCCCATTTTTTCTTTAATTATACAAAAAAGTACCCTATAGGCAGACTTTTTTTAATGTCTACTCTATAGGGTACAGTTTAACCTATGCTTCTGGCTTTTGTACTTATACTGTTGTTTTGTTTGCATTTCCTTCAACAACAAACTCATTATCTTTTACATCTAAGACTACTTTTTGACCTTTTTGGATCGTACCTCTTAGTAACTCTTCTGATAGACGATCTTCCACATGCTTCTGTAATGCCCGGCGAAGTGGACGAGCTCCGTATTCAGGATCATAACCCTCATCCGCTATCTTTGCTTTAGCAGCTTCAGTTAAGACAAACTCAATTTCATGCTCTTTAAGACGCTTCGTTAATGTTTCTGCCATTAAAGAGACAATTTCTTGAATATGCTTTTTCTCAAGTGAGTGGAAGACAATGATTTCATCAATTCTGTTTAGGAATTCTGGACGGAAGCTCTTTTTCAGCTCACCCATAACCTTTTCCTTCATGTCTTTGTACTCTTGACCTTCCGTTTCTGTCGTGAAACCAAGATATTTATTTCGCTTCAGTTCACTAGCACCTACGTTCGAGGTCATGATTACAGCCGTGTTTCTAAAGTCAACTGTACGGCCTTTTGAATCTGTTAAGCGACCATCTTCTAGTACTTGAAGCAAGATATTAAATACCTCTGGATGAGCCTTTTCGATTTCATCAAAAAGGATAACTGAGTAAGGCTTTCTACGTACCTTTTCTGTCAACTGTCCTCCGTCATCATGACCTACATATCCTGGAGGTGAGCCTACTAATCTGGATGTAGCATGTTTCTCCATATATTCAGACATATCAATACGGATAACTGCATCTTCATCACCAAATAGTGTTTCTGCAACAGCGCGAGCTAGCTCAGTCTTACCAACACCTGTTGGTCCCAAGAAGATAAATGAACCAATTGGACGTTTCGGATCTTTAAGACCCGCTCTCGCACGTCTTATTGCCTTAGAAATTGCTTTCACAGCTTCTTCTTGACCGATTACCCGCTGGTGTAGAATTTCTTCCATTTTTAAGAGACGCTCTGTTTCTTCCTCAGCAAGCTTAGAAACTGGTATACCAGTCCAACTAGCCACAATCTGCGCGATATCTTCAGTTGTTACTTCAGTATTTTCTTGACCTTGCTTTTCTTTCCACTCTTTCTTTAACCCTTCTAGCTCTTCACGAAGTCTTTGTTCACTATCACGAAGAGAAGCTGCCTTTTCAAACTCTTGACTTTGCACTGCAGCATCCTTCTCTTTTCTTGTTTCTTCAAGCTTTCCTTCGAGCTGTTTTAAGTTAGGTGGAATGGTATAAGATCTCAGTCGCACTTTTGAAGCAGCTTCATCAATAAGATCAATTGCTTTATCTGGTAAAAAACGGTCTGAGATATAACGATCTGATAGTTTCACTGACTCTTCAATCGCTTCATCTGTGATCGTTACTCGGTGATGTGCCTCATATCGATCTCTTAACCCTTTTAAAATTAGAATTGACTCGTCAATAGATGGTTCATCCACTTGAATTGGTTGGAATCGTCTTTCAAGGGCTGCATCTTTCTCAATGTATTTACGATACTCATCAAGAGTAGTCGCTCCAATACATTGAAGCTCTCCTCTTGCTAACGATGGTTTTAAAATATTTGAAGCATCAATAGCACCCTCTGCACCACCAGCACCAATTAATGTATGAAGCTCATCAATAAATAAGATGACGTTACCTGCTTGACGAATTTCGTCCATGACCTTTTTAAGGCGATCTTCAAATTCCCCACGATACTTCGTACCAGCAACAACAGTTCCCATATCAAGTGTCATTACACGTTTACCACGTAATGTTTCTGGCACTTCATTTGCTATAATTTGCTGAGCAAGGCCTTCAGCAATTGCAGTTTTCCCAACACCAGGCTCACCTATTAAGACAGGGTTATTCTTTGTTCTACGACTAAGAACTTGAATGACTCGTTCAATTTCTTTACTACGGCCAATTACAGGATCTAATCCTTCTTCTTTGGCCATCGCTGTTAAGTCTCTTGCTAAACTGTCTAACGTAGGTGTATTTACATTAGCAGACGCTCCACCTTGTTGGCCACTGCTAGATGTCTCATTACTACCTAACAACTGTAGAACTTGTTGTCGTGCTTTATTTAGGCTCACACCTAAATTATTTAATACACGAGCAGCGACCCCTTCACCTTCACGGATTAACCCTAATAAAATATGTTCTGTCCCTACATATGAGTGACCTAATTTTCTAGCCTCATCCATTGATAATTCAATAACCTTCTTAGCTCGAGGTGTATAATGAATTGTCTTCGCACCATCTTGCCCTTTTCCGATAAGTGTTTCTACTTCATTTTGAATTTTATCTGAACCTAATCCTAGTCCTAATAGAGCTTTGGCAGCAATTCCTTCCCCTTCACGGATTAACCCTAATAAAACATGCTCTGTACCAATGTTATTATGACCTAAACGAATTGCTTCTTCTTGAGCTAATGCTAACACCTTTTGGGCTCTTTCAGTAAATCTACCAAACATCATAATGAACTCCACCTCCGAAAATTAATTATATTTTTCAATTTCCAACTTTAGTCTTTCTCTAATTAATGCTGCTCTTCGTTCATCCCGTTGATCAGCTGATAAAATTTCCCCAGCGTACTGCTGCAAAAATCCAGGCTGCGTTAAAATCATTAGTTCGTTTAGGATTTGGCCTGAAACACCTTTTAAAATGTTTAAATCAATTCCTAGGCGAACATCAGATAAGCGCTGAGCAGCTTCCTTGGACTCAATTGTTCTTGCATAAGCAAGGATACCGTATGAACGGTAAATTCGATCTTCTAGATGTAATTTAGAAGATTGTAATAGCATTTCCCTTGCAGCCTTTTCTTGATGAATTAACTGAAGCACGACACCACGCAAATCTTCAACAATATCCTCTTCAGATTTACCAAGGGTAATTTGGTTTGAAATTTGAAAGAGGTTACCTAAAGCTTCGCTACCTTCGCCATAAATTCCTCTAACAACTAATCCTAATTGATTAATTGCCGGCAAAATTTTTGTTAATTGCTTTGTTATAACTAATGCTGGTAGGTGCATCATCACAGAAGCTCTTAAACCTGTTCCCACATTCGTAGGACAACTTGTTAAAAATCCTTTTCTTTCATCAAAGGCATAGTGAAGCCTTTCTTCAATCCAATCGTCAATTCCATTAGAAAGTACTAGTGCCTCATTAATTTGAAATCCAGGAAAAAGGCATTGAATACGAAGGTGATCTTCCTCATTTATCATAATACTAATAGCTTCATCAGCACTTAAAAGAACAGCACCCTTCTTCGATTCATCAGCAAGTTGAGGACTAATAAGGTGTTTCTCTACTAATACCCTTTTCTCATTTGGTTTCATCTCATCCATTTCTAAGAGTTCAAACGGACCCAACTGATCATATTTTTTTCCCTCAAAATGCTCTTTTACTTGCTTTACTACTAAGCTCGCCTCATCAATACTAGAAATGATTGGGAAAGAGTAATCTTTTAAATTTCTAGCTAAACGAATTCTTGTACTTAGGACAATTTCAGACTCGGGTCCATCGTGATTCATCCAAGGACTAATTGCCTCACTAATAAAATGTTCTAGTGACATCAATCATTCCCCCCACTTTGTTGATTCAACTTCTCTAACGAGCGGATCTCGTCTCTTAAGTTCGCAGCTTCTTCAAATTCTTCTTTAGAGATATGGACTTGTAGCTCTTGTTTTAATTGTTCAATCTTACGATGTAATTGAATGTCCTTTCCAATTCTCTTTGGGATTTTTCCTATATGTGTCGTGTTTCCACTATGAACCCTTCTAAGCATTGGATCTAGTTTTGAATTAAACGTTTGATAACACTTTGCACAGCCAAATCTTCCTGCCCGAGCAAATTGATATAGTGTCATGCCGCACTTTTCACATTTTTGCTCTTTTTGTTGCTGAGGGGCTCTATTAGGCGAATTAGGTAATGCTTGTTCAAAGTTTAATAAACCTGATAATAATTGATGAATAGAAAATCCATTAGAGCCTGGTATATATTCTCCTTTTTCTCTCGCACACTGATCACATAAATGTATCTCAGTTTTATTGCCGTTTAGAATTTTAGTAAAATGTAAAGTAGCTTCTCTTTTATTACATTCATGGCATAACATGATAACTCTCCCCTCTTACTATATTATTAATATTTGAATTTTAGAGTAGAAATCATTGCTTTAAGAATATTTGCTCGAAGTTGATCACGGTAAGGTAGTTGAATATTTAAAACCGATCGATCTATTCCACTCTGGAGTAGGTTGGCTTCTCTTTTTGTAATAGCATTTTCTTCGTAAAGTCGATATATGATATCTTCTGCAGTACTCTGACTAATGTTATCACCGACATGAGCCAACATCTGATCATAGAGTTCTGCTTGGTTATGAGCTTTTACCTTAATAATGCGAATATATCCTCCGCCGCCTCTTTTACTTTCAACTAAATATCCTTTTTCAATTGTAAATCTAGTACTAATCACATAGTTGATTTGAGAAGGAACACACTGAAACTTTTCTGCTAATTCACTACGCTTAACTTCTACTAGATCACTTTCACTTTTCATTAAAATGGTTTTTAAATACTGCTCAATTATGTCAGAAACATTTTTCACCAAACCCCTCCTTCCAAAAAAGTGTTTGACTTTGACTATCTTTGACTTTAATTTTATTATATCCATTTTTTCGAATTTATCAACTATCTGAACTCATTATTGCCATCTCTAATTATTTAATCCCTATAATGAGTACACTTTATGAACTTGGTTTATTTTATAAAGCTTTTCTATTGTTGTTAACTTTACATCTTGATCCGGATACAGCACTTTTAATTGGTACCTTAATAAATTCTCATTGTCAGAAGAAGGAGCTCTTTCCACCATAACCTTTTTAACCTTCACATTATTCTCTTCAAAGATACTTATTATTGTAAGTAATGTAGTATCCTTTGCTGTAGCATGGATGACTATTGCATCAACACCCTTTCTTTTTTTAAAAAAGGAGTCTTCTACTCTATTTAAAAAAATTAAGCTTAAAATCACAATTCCAGTTGTAAAAATCCCCGCAAAGTACATCCCAACGCCAATGGATAATCCTATTCCCGCTACTACCCAGATAGAAGCAGCTGTTGTTAAGCCTCGAACTGTATACCCTTGAACAATTATAGTACCTGCCCCAAGAAACCCTATACCACTGACTACATAGGCGGCTAAACGTGATGGGTCATAATTTACAAACTCACCATGTTCCTCCATAAATTGCTGAAAACCAAACATGGCCATTAACATTACCAAACAAGCACCAACACAAACTAGTAAATGTGTTCTAAATCCAGCTGGATGTTTGTTATATTCTCTTTCTACGCCTACAATTCCACCTAATACAGCAGCTAAAATTAAGCGAGACACCATTGTCGCACTATCACTATTTATTATAGAAATAAATACTTCCACCAAATCCCCCCTATAACAAAACATTATTATCTCTAGATAATTGAGGCTATGCCACTACCAAAAAACAATGTTTATTATTATATGCATATACTCGTAGCAATATATTTAACTATCGGATTTCTTACTAAAATAAAGCATTTCAGTTATAAGTTAATGTTTAAGAAAAACAAAACCACACCCAGACTAAACTGTACCCTATAGAGTAGACATTAAAAAAAGTCTGCCTATAGGGTACTTTTTTGTATAATTAAAGAAAAAATGGGATTGGGGAAAGATCAAATGAGTAAAAAGATATTTACAGAAAGAGAAAT
>NZ_QOUX01000045.1 GCF_004116265.1 Anaerobacillus alkaliphilus
TTATGAATTATGAATTATGAATTATGAATTATGAATTATGAATTATGAATTATGAATTATGAATTATGAATTATGAATTATGAATTATGAATTATGAATTATGAATTATGAATTATGAATTATGAATACAACTTGTGATTTATTCACAAGTTGTATTCTATTTTCTTTTTCTGGTCATTGACGTGAGAGTCTTATTTTGTCTAAACTTAAAGGGACACAAACTTGAATTTTTGGGAGGAACATCAAATGGCACGCATTTCTTGGGATCAGTATTTTATGGCACAAAGTCATTTGTTAGCTTTAAGAAGTACATGCACGAGATTAATGGTAGGGGCAACGATTGTTAGAGATAAGCGGATTATTGCAGGGGGCTATAACGGCTCTATTTCAGGTGGAGAGCACTGTACTGATGATAACTGTTACGTTGAGAACAATCATTGTATTCGAACGATACACGCAGAAATTAATGCGTTATTACAATGTGCTAAATTTGGTGTGCCGACTGCTAATGCTGAAATTTACGTGACTCATTTTCCATGTTTAAATTGCACGAAAGCAATCATCCAGGCTGGGATTAAAACTGTTTATTATGCCAAAGATTATAAAAACCATCCTTATGCGGTTGAGTTATTTAAGAGTGCAGGAGTTCATGTTGAATACGTGGAATTAGAGGAGATGATCTTGGACACAAATTCTGCTGAAAAATTAGCATTCACTGCATCGTTACTAATGAAACTTGGACAAGCAGGTTATAGTGAAGAAGAATTACTGAAATTAAAGGAAGAAGCAAATACGCTTTTTACTTCACCAAAATAGTATCTCCAAATTAAATAGACATAGGAGGTCAATTGACTTGCATGGAACTATTCATATTTTGGTCGTAGCAGCGATATGTAGTATATTATTACGGATACAGGGCTTTCATAGCATCTCTATTTGCTTTTTGTTAGCCCTTCTATATCTTTTGTATCGCAACAAAGAAAACTACGTTCTCCTTGTATGTTCATCAATAACTTTAGTCGTATTTTATGCTAACCCCATCTACTTCGAAGATCCACCTTTACAACCATCTACTCAAATTCTTGATGGACAAATTACTTCTATTCCAAGGTATAATGGTAACAAAATTTCATTTGAGATCAAGACTCCAAGAAAGCAGACTTTCCAAGTGAATTATCATGCTAAAACTTCCGAAGAACTTGATGATTTAAAGACATTAAAAATCGGTACGTATTGTTCCCTAAATGGTATATATAAGGAACTTTCAATACCTAGAAACTTTTATAGTTTTGATTATAAAGAGCACCTAGCAACAAGAAATATCTTTTTTCAATTTACACCTACAAGTTTTGAAAAAACGAATTGTATGGAACTTAGTCAAAATCCGTTTCGTTTACTGCAGAGATATCGGCAAAAAGGAATACAATACATAAAAGACAATTTTCCTGAAGCTAGTCAAGGCATTATGATAGCATTACTCTTTGGTGATCGACATGAGATGAATGATCAGGTTTTACAGGCATACCAATCGTTAGGAATTGTCCATTTATTAGCAGTGTCAGGTCTTCATGTTGGCCTAGTTAGTGGAACAATTTACTTTTTATTACTTCGGATTGGTTTCACAAAAGAGAAGACAATCGAACTATTGCTTATCTTACTCCCTATCTATGCTATTTTGGCTGGAGGAGCCCCTTCTGTTGTAAGAGCATCAGCCATGTCAATGGTCGTGATTTTATGTATTAGAGCACGTATGAAGCTTAATCCTTTAGACGGTATCAGTTTTGTTTGTTTAATTCTACTCTTAATAAATCCTTCCTACTTACTTCATCTTGGCTTTCAGCTATCATTTTTAGTCTCTTATACTTTACTTGTATCCGCGACCACTATCTTGCAACGCTATACTAGTTGGATCTTACAATTATTAGCTGTAACAATACTAGCCCAAATAGTATCGTTTCCACTGATTATATACCACTTTTATGAAATCTCATTTTGGAGCATCCCACTAAACCTCATCTATATTCCTTTTGTAACCCTTTTTACGTTACCGTTTGCTTTTGTAACTTTTGTCTGCCACATACTGTTTCCTCAGCCCATAAGTGACATCATTCTTGTAATTTATGATTTTATTATTGCTACTGCCCATAATGGGTTAGAAAAGATTATGGCTTTACCTTATTCATCCTTTCTTTTTGGCCAACCTCCTCTTTATATAGTTGCCTTATATTATGTTGCAATTGGTGGGATATTTTATAGTTGGGAAAAATTTAATTCGACAACAAGCTTACTAAAGAGTAGCAGTTTGTTCATCATTGTTCTTTTACTTCATTGGCATCTACCGTATTTAACTTCGGAGGGGGAAGTAACTATGTTGGATGTTGGACAAGGGGAAAGTATCCTCATTGAACTCCCAAGAAGAAAGGCAGTTTATCTAATAGATACAGGTGGTATTGTTCAAACAGGTTTTAAACCAGAGTTTATGAAACGAGAACGTGAATTTGATGTGGGTAGAGATGTAGTAGTCCCCTATTTAAAGGCAAAGGGAGTAAGGAAAATAGATAAATTAATTTTAAGTCACGGCCATTATGATCATATTGGTGGAGCAGAAGCATTAATTGACGTTATTTCGGTTGAAACAATCCTTTATGGTATAGGTTCTGTTGAAGGAATTTATGAAAAACAACTGTTAGAGAAATTCCGTGAGATAGGCACCAAAATTATTTTTGTTAAACAAGGGGACTACTGGAGAACAGGAAATAGTGAGTTTTTTATTCTTTCGCCATTTGGAAAAGAGCAAAGTTTAAATAACCGTTCAATTGTGTTGTATACCGAATTTGGTGGACTGAAATGGTTGTTTCCAGGGGATTTGGAAGTTGAGGGTGAGAGAAGGTTATTGGAAAATTACCCACAGCTTGATGTAGATGTATTAAAAGTAGGGCATCATGGAAGTTTCACGTCAACTACGGAAGATTTATTAGAGCAAGTCAATCCAAAGATTGCTCTCATCTCACTAGGGAAAAATAATCTTTATGGCCATCCTCATAAAGATGTGATCGAACGATTAAATGAACGAAATATCAAGGTTTTTCGAACGGATCAAAATGGTGCAATCCGGTATAAGTTTAAACAAGGAACGGGGTATTTTGAAACGATGATCAAGGAAAAAGTTCGCTAAAGGAAGAAGCCCTTAAAGATAAGACTTTAAGGGCTTCTTCCGCTAAGTAAAATTAAACAAATAAATCAATAAGTACTGCAATAGCAAATACTGTTGTGAAAAATCCGAATGATACAACGAAACCAACTGCAGAATCTACTGCATCATTACGGTTGCTTTGGACTTCCTTTTCAAATTGATTCACTGGACATCCCTCCTAATACAACTTTTAGTATAAGCGATAAATGATAAAAAATCTACATTTGAAACATTTTCTACATGTTTACATAAGAAACTTTGTTTGTAGAATAGGATGCAGAAAAAAAGGCCCTAATTATACATGGTCATATCACTTTAAATTGTTTACAACGCTGTGAAATGTTGTCACCTATAGATTGAATTTGCATAGGATATGATAACTAATACAAGAGAAAAAAGCACGTGATTATCGTCCTCAAGGGGTATCCTAGGTCCTACTTGATGATGTTTATCATAAATGGGGGGATTAACTTTTCGGTTAATTCCTCTTTTTCACTTGTACTAGCCGTGTTTGTATGTATAAAATTATTGGTAGATCGTTTAAAGAAAGGGTACCAAAAACAATGAGCTTTTTACAAGTGCAAAAAAACATAAAAAAAGGAATTTTATCGCCACTTTATTTATTCTATGGTACAGAAACGTTTTTAATTGAAGAGACAATACATAAATTAATTAATAAAGTTTTGACTGAAGACCAATACGATTTTAATTTATCTACTTACGAAGCAAAGGAAACACCTATTTCAGTTGCGATTGAAGAAGCGCAAACGATTCCTTTTATGGGCAGCCATCGGGTTGTTATTGTAAAGGAGGCTCAGTTTCTTACAGGAAAAGATCAGTCAAAAGTTGAACATGATTTAAAAGAGCTAGAAGCTTATGTTTTAAATCCGATTTCTGAAACTGTCTTTGTCATTGTTGCCCCATATGAAAAATTAGATGAACGAAAAAAAATTGTGAAATTACTGAAATCTCATTCAGAAGTACTTGATGCAGCCCCTTTTTCTGATCATGAAATGGAGAAATGGCTGGATGAAAGAGTAAAAAAATATGGAGTGCAAATAACTAAAGACGGCCGTGAGCAATTGGTTCAACTGCTTGGCAATAACCTTGTGATGATTGCTGGCGAAATTGAAAAACTGGCTCTGTATGTAGGCGATGGTGGGGTAATAGATGATGTAATTGTTGAGAAGCTTGTTTCTAAAACAATGGAACAAGATGTCTTTTCTTTAGTTGATCATGTTATTCATCGTAGAAAACAACAGGCGCTGCAAGTCTTTTATGATTTGATTAAACAAAAAGAGGAACCAATAAAACTATTAGCCTTACTAGCAAGGCAGTTCCGTATTTTATATCAAGTAAAAGAACTCACAAACCGGGGCTATTCTCAACAAAATATTGCAGGTGCACTTAAACTCCATCCATACGTGGTAAAATTGGCTACCCAACAAGCAAAACAATTTGATGAGAAAAAATTATTATCTTTTTTAGATGAAATTGCCGAAACTGATTATAAAATAAAAACTGGGAAAATTGATAAACAACTTGGATTAGAATTATTTATTATTAGAGTCTTAGGAGTTTAGAGAAACTAAAAAAGGGCTGACTGTTGTCAGGCACCTCAATAGAGGAGCTTGACAACAGTAGCCCTTTTTCCCATTTTCATATAGATTATGCAGAAAGCTCGTTTAATTTCTTCGCTAGGCGAGATTTTTGACGAGATGCCGCATTTTTATGAATTAAGCCTTTTGTTGCAGCTTTATCAAGCTTTTTGGTTGCAACCAAGAACGCTTCTTTAGCTCCTTCAACTTCGTTGCTAGCAACTTTAGCTTCGAAAGTTTTGATAGCTGTACGAAGTGCAGATTTAGCAGAAGCATTTTGTGCACGACGCTTTTCACTTGTTTTTACGCGTTTGATAGCTGATTTAATATTTGGCATTCCTTTCACCTCCTTGATGCAACCGGGTAATTGCGAATATATAAGTACAACACATTGCATTGTAACAAAACTCTAGGCTAATTGCAATAGGGGAATGTAATAGAGAATAGCTGGAAACGAACCGGGGAACAATGAAAGGTAGAATATAGTTAAAGAAGGTGGATTTTATGACAAAAGAAATTAATCTTGAACAATATAATGTCCGTACAGATTTAGCACTAGAAGCACATGAATTAGTTAGAGAAAGAGAAGATCAAAAGCCAGAGGATCAAAAGCAACCGATCAGTGGTGTAATTGTTAAGGAGAGAGATGAAGAAGGCATACATATCTCTACAGTTGAAATCACTGAAGAAGGTGCTAAAAGACTAGGTAAGAAACAAGGTAGATACCTTACCTTAGAAGTTCAAGGAATTAGAAATAAAGATACAGAATTACAAGAAAAAGTGGAAAGAGTTTTTGCGAAAGAATTTAACCACTTTTTAATTGAGTTAGGAATAAAAAAAGATGCCAGTTGTTTAGTGGTAGGTTTAGGTAACTGGAATGTTACTCCGGATGCCTTAGGACCAATTGCCATTGAAAACTTATTGATAACGAAACACATCTTTGAGCTACAGCCTGAACAGGTTTCTGATGGATTTCGTTCAGTTAGTGCGATTACACCAGGGGTAATGGGCATAACAGGTATTGAGACTAGTGATATTATCCATGGGGTAATTGAAAAAACAAAACCTGACTTCGTCATTGCGATAGATGCTCTTGCAGCTCGTAATATTGAGAGGGTAAATACAACCATTCAGGTTTCTGATTCAGGAATCCATCCAGGTTCTGGAGTTGGAAATAAGCGAAAAGAATTAAGCAAAGAAACTCTTGGCATTCCAGTTATTGCGGTAGGTATCCCAACTGTTGTTGACGCAGTTTCAATTACAAGTGATACGATCGACTATGTGTTAAAGCATTTTGGACGAGAGATGCGTGAGGGAAATAAGCCTTCTAGATTACTTACACCAGCGGGAATGACATTTGGTGAAAAAAGAGTACTTACCGATGATGATTTACCTGGGGTAGAAACCCGAAAGAATATTATGGGAATGATTGGTGGATTGGAAGAAGATGAAAAACGCCAATTAATTCGAGAGGTGCTTGCCCCATTAGGCCATAATTTAATGGTTACACCGAAGGAAGTTGATGTGTTCATTGAAGACATGGCGAACGTAATTGCCGCAGGATTAAACGCTGCCCTCCACGGAGACGTAGATCAAGATAATGTCGGGATGTACACTCACTAAGACCAATTGTCAATTAGGAATTATGAATTAGCTGTTGGTTTAGCTCCGAAGCTTATCAAAACAATTCAAATTGACAATTCACAATTAATAATTTTAAAAAAGGTTCTACCCCTCTAAGTTTTGTCATATACATGATGTAGACAGGCTTGAGGGGGGAATAGAATGTCGTCTAGAAAGTTTCGAGGTTTTACAGTTTCGTTAAATAGGACAAGTTTTAAGCGGATCGCAATCCTTGTCATTGTCGGAATTATGGCTTTGTTTATTATTACAGGAATGCTGACAGCATTTGAACCTGGTTATGGAATATCATCAACAACCGTTCATGCGTGGAGTTCTTATGTATCAAGTGATGCATTAATGTATATGATGGGTACTGAAAACCCTTATTTTACACAGGTCTTACCAGAAGGTAGTGAACCACCAAAAGTGTCGTCACTTGCTTTCGAATTAGCCACTAGCTTAAACCCTGATGACCCCAGGAGTTTGTTGGGAAGAGAGTTACCTGGGTTTGCTTTATTCGATGGAAAAATTATTGTAGCTGGTGAAGGAACCGATTTTACGAATATGCCAATCGAGTCCGCACCACCAATGGAAGTAATGATGGCTGAGCGGGAAGCTTCTCAAGAAAGCCTAGAAAAGCTGGACAAGCTGAACGAAGAGTTTCCAGCACCTGAGGTTTCGACAGACGGAAGGAAAGTTGTTCATATTATTCATTCCCATAGTCGCGAATCATTTTTACCGGAGTTGAAAGATGCAAAAGTTCCTAATCAAGCGTTCCATTCTGAGGTTAATATTACCCTAGTAGGAGAACGATTAGGTCGTGAACTTGAAAAGCGTGGCATTGGTGTCGATGTAGATACGAGCGACATTGGTACACTGCTAAGTGAACGTAATTGGGTTTATGGTCAATCCTATGATGCTTCAAGGGAAATTGTAAAAGAGGCAATGAGTAGAAATGATGATTTAGAATTTTTCTTTGATCTTCACCGTGATGGTGTTGGGAGAGATGCAACAACAGTAGTTATTAATGGTGTGGAATATGCGAGGACATTTTTCATCATAGGAGAGAACCATAAAAATTTCCAGAAAAATATACAACTTGCAACTGAACTTCATGAGATGTTAGACAAGAAGTATCCTGGGTTAAGTCGTGGGGTAATCTCAAAAGGTGGCGTCGGTTCTAACGGCCGATACAATCAGGACCTATCACCAAACTCAATCTTAGTGGAATTTGGTGGAGTTGAAAATACGTTAGAGGAAACATTTAGGTCTGCAGAAGCCTTTGCAGAAATCTTTAGTGAATTTTATTGGAATGCTCAAAAGGTAAACAATTAAGATAAGTTGGAGGTGGAAACGGTGACGAAGTTTTTGTTAAAATGCTTTTTTACAACGACAGTGTTATTTCTAGGAGTTTTAATCGGAATTCAAGTTGCTAGTAATAGTATGGTAAACATGACTGGTGATCAACATTACTCAACGAAAAATGTTGTGACCACTGAAAGAAGTATTCAAGCTCAAACCGTTTCCTTCGAGACAGAAAGCAACAACCAACTTACAAGTCATGATTTAGAAGGTAAACAAGCAAAATTAGAAAAAATAGAAACTTTTAATCTTTTTTCACAGGTGGGGGCAAAACTTTCGGATGGACTTAATATTGTCTTTTCAAAATTACTATCAAAAATTACTGTAACGATTGGCGATATCCTGACGTAAAAGAGTTGAAAAAGACTGCATTTGCAGTCTTTTTCGATTTCAAGACTATCGTTATTGTGATCTGTTATTACAGCTGTCCTCCGTTCAATACTGAAAAAGATTGAAACAACCTCCTGCTATTGTTATAATTTAACCTAGTGTATTGACGATTGATAAAAGAGAGTGATGAAATCATGAATAGAGAAGAACGATTAAAACGAAGAGATAAAATCCGTAATTTTTCAATTATTGCTCATATAGACCATGGGAAATCAACGTTGGCAGACCGCATTTTAGAAAAGACAAGTGCTTTGACCCAACGTGAGATGAAAGACCAGATGCTAGATGCAATGGACCTTGAAAGAGAACGTGGTATTACAATCAAACTAAATGCTGTTCAATTGACGTACAAAGCAAAAGATGGGGAAGAGTATACGTTTCACTTAATTGACACCCCAGGACACGTTGACTTTACGTATGAAGTTTCGAGAAGTTTAGCAGCTTGTGAAGGTGCGCTTTTAATTGTAGACGCTGCACAAGGAATTGAAGCTCAGACGTTAGCTAACGTTTACTTAGCACTTGATAATGATTTAGAGATTTTACCTGTAATTAATAAGATTGACTTACCGAGTGCTGAGCCTGAACGAGTAAAACAAGAAGTAGAGGATATCATTGGATTAGACACGTCTGATGCTGTTTTAGCTTCTGCCAAGAACGGAATTGGAATTGAAGAAATTCTTGAACAAGTCGTTCATAAAGTACCTGCACCAAGTGGGGATCCAGATGCTCCTTTACAAGCGCTAATCTTTGACTCTTTATATGATCCTTACCGCGGTGTAGTCGTTTATATCCGTATTGTTGAAGGAACAGTAAAACCAGGTCAAAAAATTCGCATGATGGCAACAGGTGCTGAATTTGAAGTAATCGAAGTAGGAGTATATACTCCAAAACCTGTAAAACGCAATGAGCTTACAGTTGGAGATGTAGGATTTTTAACGGCATCTATTAAAAATGTCGGTGATACACGAGTCGGGGATACCGTAACAAGTGTTCAAAATCCTGCAAAAGAACAATTAGCTGGATATCGCAAAATGAACCCAATGGTATTTTGTGGACTTTATCCATTAGATACGAATGATTATAACGACCTAAGAGATGCGCTTGAAAAATTAGAATTAAACGATGCTTCGCTACAATACGAACCGGAAACTTCACAAGCATTAGGGTTTGGCTTCCGTTGTGGTTTCTTAGGACTCCTTCATATGGAAATCATTCAGGAACGTATTGAAAGAGAATTTAATATTGATATCATCACAACAGCACCAAGTGTTATTTACAGAGTAACGTTGACTGATGGTGAAGAAATTCGAATTGACAATCCTTCAAAAATGCCCGATCCTCAAATCATTGAATTTGTAGAAGAGCCATATGTAAAGGCATCTATCATGGTTCCGAATGATTACGTTGGTGCAGTTATGGAAATTTGTCAAAGAAAGCGTGGCAATTATCTTGATATGCAATATCTAGATGCAAACCGTGTTACCCTTTCGTACGATATACCATTATCAGAAATTGTCTACGATTTCTTCGACCAGTTAAAATCAAGTACAAAAGGCTATGCTTCATTCGATTATGAATTAATTGGATATAAGCAATCTAAATTGGTTAAAATGGATATCCTTTTAAATGCAGAAAAAGTCGATGCTTTGTCAGTTATCGTTCACCGCGATGCTGCATACGAACGTGGGAAGGTTATTGTTGAAAAACTCAAAGAACTAATTCCGCGTCAACAGTTTGAAGTACCAGTTCAAGCGAGTATCGGTCAAAAAATTATTGCTAGATCGACGATTAAAGCAATTCGTAAAAATGTACTAGCGAAATGTTATGGTGGAGATATTTCTCGTAAGCGTAAACTTCTTGATAAGCAAAAAGAAGGTAAAAAACGTATGAAGAGTGTCGGAAGTGTTGAGGTTCCACAAGAAGCATTTATGGCAGTTCTTAAAATGGATGAAAGTAAATAATTCAATTTTAATGAAAAACCGTAGAGTGATTTCTACGGTTTTTCTACGCAAACTAAATTACAATTGTGAATTATGAATTAAGAATTAAGAATGTTTAGTCAATGCTTCGAAGCTAACCCGAAGAATTTTACATTCTACATTCTAAATTCTAAATTCTACATTCTACATTTAGAGAAAGGGTGATCCTAGTGCCGAAAGCAGTATATGTCCATATCCCTTTTTGTGAACAAATTTGCCATTACTGTGATTTCAATAAAGTGTTTTTAAAAGGTCAACCAGTCGACGAATATTTAGAAGCTTGTGAAAGGGAAATGAACGAACTAGTACGTCGTTTTCCTACTAAACAAATTGACACAATTTATATTGGTGGTGGAACACCTTCTGCTTTGTCAGCACTTCAACTTGAGAAATTATTAGGTGACCTAGTTGATGTTTTCCAACCTAAAGGTGAATTTACGATTGAATTAAATCCAGGAAATGCAGATGAAGAGAAACTATCGGTAATAAAAGATGCAGGTGTCAACCGCCTTAGTATTGGTGTACAAGCTTTTCAAAAGGACTTACTCGAGAAGATCGGAAGAACACATGAAGAGAAAGACATTTATGAGACAATTAATAATGCTAGAAAATATGGATTGGACAATATATCAATAGACCTAATGTTTGGTTTGCCACATCAGACACTTGAAATGTTTGCTGAAACATTAAGAAAAGCGCTAGAACTAGAGGTACCTCACTTTTCAGCTTATTCCCTAAAAATAGAAGAAAAGACTGTATTCCATCAATTATTTCGAAAAGGGAAGCTACAGCTCCCAAGGGAAGATGAGGAAGTAGCAATGTATGATCTTCTAATAGATACACTTACGAGTAATGGTTTTCACCAATATGAAATTAGTAACTTTGGAAAAGTAGGTTTTGAAAGTAAACATAATTTAACCTATTGGAACAACGATGAATATTATGGAATTGGTGCAGGGGCCCATGGTTATGTTTACGGCCAGCGGTATGCAAATGCTGGTCCTATTAAGAAATACATTACCTCAGTTACAGAAACAGGCTTAGGTATGTTTGATCAACATCAAGTTACTGAACAAGAAAAGATTGAAGAAGAAATGTTTTTAGGATTGAGAAAACTTGAAGGAGTTTCTATTTCTAGATTTGAAGAGCGCTTCGGAAAGTCTCCAATGGACATATTTGCTAAGGAGATTGAACACTTAAGACTCCAAGGGCTTCTTACAGTTGAAGGTGGAAGGATTTCGTTATCTAGAAATGGGCTTTTCTTAGCAAATGAAGTCTTTGAAAAATTTTTACTTTAATTGTAGCAACGCACTCAATCTCAGTTTGAAATTCAAATGAAAACTTTGATTTGAATCGTTGACAACAATCATAGATTTTTGGTAATTTATTATTGTTAGCAATTAGCACTCGACTAACTTGAGTGCTAACAGAGGTGATTAAGGAATGTTAACAGACAGACAGTTACTCATTTTAAAAGCCATTGTTGATGATTACATTCGTTCTGCAGAACCTGTTGGATCTAGAAGTGTATCCAAACGGGAAGATATCTCTTATAGCCCTGCAACGATCAGGAATGAGATGTCAGACTTAGAGGAACTAGGTTATTTAGAAAAGCCTCATAGTTCTGCAGGTAGAATACCTTCTCAGAAGGGATATCGTTATTATGTGGATCATTTGCTAGTTCCAGAAGAAATTCTGAATAAGTCGGACATTGTTGATATTAAATCATTATTTGCCCAACGGATTCAGGAAGTAGAACAGGTGATTGAACAATCTGCTCAGATCTTGTCTAATTTAACAAGCTACACTTCGATTGTCTTAGGTCCAGAAATCTTTGAAACGACGTTGAAACATTTGCAAATTATCCCACTTACTCAAGATTCAGGAGTTGCCATTATTGTCACAAGTACAGGTCATGTAGAGAAACAAACTGTTTCTATTCCTGAGGGAATGAACGTATCTGAAATTGAAATGATGGTAAATATCTTAAATGAGCGCCTTAAAGGTGCATCAATGCTTGAGTTAAGAGGGAAGATATTCTCTGAAGTTGCTGAAATGTTAAAAATGCACACCAGCAACTATACAGAGATGTTACAAATGCTAGAGCAATCGTTTAAACAAGAAAAGAATGAAAAGATCTTCTTTGGTGGGAAAACAAACATTTTTTCTCAACCAGAATTTCGAGATGTAGAAAAAGTGAGACAGCTATTAGAGATGTTTGAAGAAAAACAGTTAATACATCAATTATTTCGCTCCGAAAACTCAGGTATTACTGTAAAAATTGGTCAGGAAAACAATTTCCAAGCAATGGACCAATGTAGTGTAATTACTGCTACGTATACTGTAGACGGAAAACACTTAGGGACAATTGGGATACTTGGACCAACACGTATGGAATACAAACGGGCAATAGGAGTTTTAGACTATCTGTCTAAAGGGATGACAAATACTTTAACAAATTTGTATCAAAGAAATAAGTAATGGCAATATTGACAAAGAGTGCAAATAGGTATATTCTTCCATAGGTTTGCTAATTTCTCTCGATCGTCTAGTAACTAGTCGATCGAGGCGATTTTTCATAGAGTAGTTATTTTGTTAGGGAGGTGAAGTAGTTGGATCAAGCAAAACAACAACTAAATGATGAACAAATAGAAGTTCAAGAAGATGTAGCAGTTGAAACAGTTACTGATCAATCAAATGAAGTGGAAACTGAGCAAGTATTGCTATCTGAAGAGGAACAAAAAATTCAAGCACTTCAAGGTGAAGTTGAAGAGTTAAATAACCGGCTACTACGTGTACAGGCTGATTATGATAATTTTCGTCGTAGAACTCGCCAAGAAATGGAAGCTGCTGCTAAATATCGTGCACAGGGACTTATCGAGGCATTAATTCCTGCGATTGATAACTTTGATCGTGCTTTAGGTGTAAAAGTTGAAAGTGACGATGCACGTAGTTTACTTCAAGGGATGGAAATGGTACATCGTCAATTAACAGATGCACTTCAAAATGAAGGGCTAGAGGTTATTGAGTCAGTAGGACAAAATTTTGACCCTCACTATCATCAAGCAGTCATGCAAGTTGAAAGTGAAGATCATGAGCCTAATCAGGTAGTTGAAGAGCTTCAAAAAGGCTATAAATTAAAGGATCGTGTCATTCGACCTGCAATGGTAAAAGTTAGTCAATAATATTCGTTACATATATAAATTTAGGAGGTATTATTCAATGAGCAAAGTTATTGGGATTGATTTAGGTACAACAAACTCATGTGTGGCTGTAATGGAAGGCGGAGAAGCAGTTGTTATCCCGAATCCTGAGGGAAATAGAACAACACCATCTGTGGTTGCATTTAAAAATGGTGAACGTTTAGTAGGTGAAGTTGCTAAGCGCCAAGCAATTACGAACCCTAATACAATTATGTCAATTAAGCGTTACATGGGAACGGACCACAAAGTAGAGGTAGAAGGTAAGCAATATACTCCACAAGAAATTTCTGCTATTATTCTTCAAAAATTAAAAGAAGATGCTGAAGCTTACTTAGGTGAAAAAGTAACAAAAGCTGTTATTACAGTTCCTGCTTACTTTAACGACTCTCAAAGACAAGCAACAAAAGATGCAGGGAAAATTGCTGGACTTGAAGTTGAGCGTATTGTTAATGAGCCAACTGCAGCAGCTTTAGCTTACGGATTAGAAAAACAAGAAGATCAAACAATCCTTGTTTATGACTTAGGAGGCGGTACGTTTGACGTATCAATCCTTGAATTAGGAGAAGGCTTCTTTGAAGTTAAAGCAACATCTGGAGATAACAAACTTGGTGGAGATGACTTTGACCAAGTAATTATTGATCATTTAGTATCAGAATTTAAGAAAGAAAACTCAATTGACCTTGCACAAGATAAAATGGCATTACAACGTTTAAAAGATGCTGCTGAAAAAGCGAAAAAAGACCTCTCTGGTGTAACGTCAACACAAATTTCATTACCGTTTATTACGGCTGATGCATCTGGCCCTAAGCATTTGGAGTTAACATTAACTCGTGCGAAATTTGAAGAGCTTTCAAGTAACCTTGTTGAACGCACAATGGGCCCTACTCGTCAGGCGCTTCAGGATGCTGGTATGACACCAAGTGATATTACCAAAGTTGTTCTTGTAGGTGGTTCTACTCGTATTCCGGCGGTTCAAGACGCAATTAAGAAGTTAACAGGAAAAGATCCACATAAAGGGGTAAACCCAGATGAGGTTGTAGCATTAGGTGCTGCAGTTCAAGCAGGGGTATTAACTGGCGATGTTAAGGATGTAGTATTACTAGACGTAACACCGCTATCACTTGGTATTGAGACAATGGGTGCCGTGTTCACGAAGTTAATTGATCGTAATACAACGATACCAACTAGTAAATCACAAGTGTTCTCAACAGCTAGTGATAACCAACCATCAGTAGATATTCATGTTCTTCAAGGGGAACGTCAAATGGCTTCTGATAATAAGACATTAGGTAGATTCCAATTATCAGATATTCCGCCTGCACCACGTGGTATTCCACAAATCGAAGTTACATTTGATATTGATGCAAACGGAATTGTAAATGTTAAAGCAAAAGATTTAGGTACAAATAAAGAGCAATCTATTACAATTACATCTTCTTCAGGCTTAACAGATGATGAAATTGAAAAAATGGTGAAAGATGCAGAAGCAAATGCTGAAGCAGATAAAAAACGTCGTGAAGAAGTAGATCTTCGTAATGAAGCAGACCATTTAGTGTTTACAACTGAGAAAACATTAAAAGACCTTGAAGGTAAAGTTGATGAGGCTGAGGTAGCTAAAGCTAATGAAGCTAAAGAGAAAGTGAAAACTGCATTAGCGGGTACTGATATTGAAGCAATTAAAACAGCTAAAGATGAGCTACAAGAACTAGTGCAAGCTCTATCTATTAAGCTTTATGAGCAAGCAGCTCAAGCTGCACAAGGTGCTGAGGGTGCACAAGGTACAGAAACAAAAGCTGACGACAATGTGGTTGACGCTGAGTACGAAGAAGTAAAAGAAGATAAGAAGTAATCTTACTGGAAAAAGTCAAAGTCACGATATTAGGCTTTGACTTTTTCCTCATTAAGCATCATTACAATAATAACTAGAAGATACCAATCCCCTATGCTTCACATTTTTCAGGGATAGTGTTAAGATATTCGTTATGTAATAAATTCGGGAGTGGGTTCAATGAGTAAACGTGATTATTATGAAGTGTTAGGTGTAGATAAAAACGCTGATGCAGATGAAATAAAAAAAGCGTACCGAAAATTAGCCCGTAAGTATCATCCAGATGTCAACAAAGAGGCTGATGCTGAGGCTAAGTTTAAAGAAATGAAAGAAGCATATGATACGCTAGCAGACCCTCAAAAGAAGGCTCACTATGATCAATTTGGCCATACTGATCCTAACCAAGGCTTTGGTGGCGGCGGTGATTTTGGTGGTTTCGGTGATATTTTTGATATGTTCTTTGGTGGCGGTAGTTCTAGGAGAAATCCTAATGCGCCAAGACAGGGAGCAGACTTACAATACACAATGACGCTCGAGTTTAAAGAAGCTGTTTTTGGGAAAGAAACAGATATAGAGATACCAAGAGAAGAAACATGTGATACTTGTTTTGGAAGTGGTGCAAAACCTGGTACGAAACCAGAAACTTGTTCTCACTGTAGTGGTACGGGCCAATTAAGTGTGGAGCAAAACACACCATTTGGTCGAGTGGTAAATCGTCGCGTGTGTCACCACTGTGAAGGAACAGGAAAGTTTATTAAAGATAAGTGTAATACTTGTGGTGGTAAAGGAAAAGTTCGCAAACGTAAAAAAATTCATGTGAAAATACCTGCAGGAATAGATAGCGGGCAACAAATTCGCTTATCAGGTCAGGGTGAAGCAGGAGTAAACGGTGGACCACCGGGAGATTTATATGTTGTATTTAATGTTAAGCCACATGAATTTTTTGAACGTGATGGTGACGATTTGTACTGTGAAATGCCAATTACCTTTGTTCAAGCAACACTAGGTGATGAAATAGAGGTCCCAACACTACAAGGAAAAATAAAATTAAAAATTCCTGCCGGAACACAAACTGGAACAAACTTTAGGCTTAGAGGAAAAGGGGTTCCAAACGTTCGTGGTTATGGGCAAGGCGATCAACATATTAAGGTTCGTGTGATTACACCAAAGAACCTTACTGACAGACAAAAAGACTTGTTAAGGGAATTTGGAGAATTAACGGGAACTCAAGCACAGGATGAACAAAACGATAACTTTTTTTCAAAAGTAAAACGTGCCTTTAAAAGTTTCAACGATTAAATAAACCAGAAAGATGGAGTTGGTAGGTAATGAAATGGTCAGAACTAAGTATTCATACAACACAAGAAGCGGTTGAGCCTATTTGTAATCTATTACACGAGGCAGGAGCTAGCGGGGTCGTTATTGAAGACCCCGCGGACCTTGTGAAAGAGCGGGAAGATCATTTTGGTGAAATCTATCAACTCTCTCCTACGGATTATCCTGAGGAAGGCGTTATTATCAAGGTCTATCTTCAGGTTAACAGCTTTCTAGGTGAAACTGTTGATGGTATCAAGGATGCCATCAACGGTTTGTTAACATATGGTATTGATATCGGTCATAATACCGTAAAGATTAGTGAAGTGAACGAAGAAGAATGGGCAACAGCTTGGAAAAAATATTACAAGCCTGTAAAAATCTCTAAATATATAACGATTACTCCGACTTGGGAGGAATATGTACCTGAGAATAACGATGAATGTATTATTGAATTAGATCCTGGAATGGCTTTTGGTACTGGTACACATCCAACGACAGTTCTATGTATACAAGCCATTGAGAAGAAGATACAAGCATCTGATCATGTTATTGATGTAGGTACAGGAACTGGTGTGTTAAGTATCGCAGCTGCAAAACTAGGTGCAGAAAAAGTGTTAGCTCTTGATTTAGATGAAGTTGCCGTACAAAGTGCAACGATCAATGTTAAGCTCAATAAAGTACAAGAGATTGTTTCTGTTAAGCAAAATAATTTACTCGAGCAAGTTACTGGTGAAGTAGATCTAATTGTTGCTAATATCCTAGCTGAAGTGATTGTTCGTTTCGTTGACGATGCTCGTGCAAGGCTAAAAAACGGTGGTACGTTTATTACGTCTGGAATTATCCGGGGTAAGAAGGAGGAAGTACAGACGGCTTTGTTGGACAATGGCTTTGTCATTGAGGAAACGCTAGAAATGGAAGATTGGGTAGCATTTATTGCAAAAAATAATAAATAATTCCCTAGATAATATACTGATGGTGGTGTAATTTGTGCAAAGGTACTTTGTTACTAACAATCGATTAACTGAAACAACTTTTTCTATTACTGGAGAAGATGTTAAGCATGTCAGTAAAGTCATGCGAATGTCTTCAGGTGATCAACTTATTTGTATAAATGAAGATGGTCTAGTCACGCAATGTGAAATTGAAACAATAACCAGTGATGAGGTTAATGGTAAGGTTGTTAAGGTATTGGAAGAAAATACAGAGCTTCCGGTAAAAGTTACCGTTGCACAGGGACTTCCAAAAGGTGATAAACTAGAGTTAATTGTCCAAAAAGGAACTGAGCTAGGAGCGTATTCATTTCTTCCTTTTCAGGCATCCCGATCAATTGTTAAATGGGATGAGAAAAAAGGAGAAAAGAAGATTGAAAGGCTTGGAAAGATTGCAAAAGAGGCTGCTGAGCAATCATACCGTCGTCTAGTCCCGAAAATTCACAATCATATGTCCTTTCAGCAATTAATCAAAGAAAGCGTTCATTACGATATAAAAATAGTTGCTTTTGAAGAACAAGCTAAGTTAGGTGAGGTAAAGAATTTAGCTAAGGCTTTTCAGCAAGCGCAATTAGGTAATTCTATTTTTGTAGTTATCGGCCCAGAAGGTGGCTTAACAAATGAAGAGGTAACATTTTTAGAACAAGCAGGTTTTATTTCTTGTTCTTTTGGACCTAGAATTTTAAGAACTGAAACTGCCCCGCTATATTTTTTAGGGGCAATATCCTACCATTTTGAAATGTTGAGGTGATGAGTAATGGCGTCAGTTGCCTTCCATACATTAGGTTGTAAAGTAAACCATTATGAAACTGAAGCAATTTGGCAATTATTCCAACAAAACGGCTATGAAAAGAAAGATTTTGAGTCAATAGCCGATGTTTATGTAATTAATACATGTACAGTTACAAATACTGGTGATAAAAAAAGTAGACAAATTATCCGCAGAGCTGTTCGCAAAAATCCTGATGCTGTCATTTGTGTTACAGGATGCTATGCTCAAACGTCACCTGCAGAAATTATGGATATTCCCGGTGTTGATATTGTTGTTGGAACACAAGATCGTACACGCATGTTAGAGTATATTGACCAATTTAATCGAGACCGTAGTCCGATTAACGCGGTAGGCAATATTATGAAGGCTCGTGTTTATGAAGAGTTAGATGTACCAGCTTTTACAGATAGAACTCGTGCTTCTCTAAAGATCCAAGAAGGATGTAATAACTTCTGTACGTTTTGTATCATCCCATGGGCTAGGGGTTTAATGCGTTCTCGCGACCCTAAAGATGTGATTAAACAAGCTCATCAGCTTGTTGGTGCAGGCTATAAAGAGATTGTTCTTACAGGTATTCACACTGGTGGCTACGGTGAGGACATGAAAGATTATAGTTTAGCTAAATTACTAGTTGAATTGGAAGAAGTTCCAGGATTGAAGCGAATTCGAATTTCCTCAATTGAGGCTAGCCAAATAACAGATGAGGTTATTGAGGTGGTTAACAATTCAAACAAAATTGTTCGTCACCTGCATATTCCATTACAATCAGGCTCTGATACTGTTCTAAAAAGAATGCGTCGTAAGTATACGATGGAGTTCTTTGCTGAGCGTTTAGATAGATTAAAAGAAGCATTGCCTGGTCTTGCGGTAACGAGTGATGTAATTGTAGGGTTCCCTGGTGAAACAGAAGAAGAATTCCAAGAAACTTTTGATTTTATCGCTAGCCATAAGTTTTCGGAATTACACGTGTTCCCTTATTCGAAGCGTACAGGAACACCAGCAGCTCGAATGGAAGATCAAGTAGATGAAGACGTTAAGAATGAACGCGTTCATAAGCTAATAGAACTTTCAACCCAACTTGCAAAAGAGTATGCTTCTCAGTTTGAGGGAGAAGTGTTAGAGGTTATTCCAGAAGACCGTGATGATCAAGAAGCTGGTTATTATATTGGCTATACCGATAATTATCTAAAGGTTAAATTTTTCAGTAACGAAGATATGATTGGAAAGTTAGTTCGAGTGAAAATTGCTAAAGCAGGCTACCCTGTTAACGTTGGTGAATTCGTTCGAGTAATGGAAGATGAAATGCATGAAATCGCAGTTAATAGTTAATTCTAACTCCTAGCAAGCTATCTTGTTAGGAGTTTTTATATATTATTAGAAAAAATTCGATAGAAATTTTCAATTTTCAGTGGTATTCTAATAGAGGTACGTACAACTAAAAAGTGAGTTCTGAAAGGGGTTTTTTTCGTGAGTGAAGAATTAGCTCGAATGATCGACCATACATTATTAAAAGCTAATGCTACGGAGCAAGAAGTCGTCGTGTTAGCAAATGAAGCCAAAGAATATAATTTTGCATCGGTTTGTGTAAATCCAACATGGGTACATAAGGCAGCTGAAATTTTACAAGGAACTGAAGTAAAGGTTTGTACGGTAATTGGTTTTCCGTTAGGAGCAACAACTCCCGAAGTGAAAGCATTTGAGACAAAAAATGCCATTGAGAATGGTGCCACTGAAGTAGATATGGTCATTAACATCGGCGCTTTAAAAGATAAGGAAAATGAGCTAGTTGAACGCGATATAAAGGCAGTAGTAGAAGCTGCGAAAGGAAAAGCTTTAACAAAAGTGATCATAGAGACATCACTGCTAACAGATGAAGAAAAAGTTCGTGCTTGTGAAATTGCAGTTAAAGCAGGGACAGATTTTGTTAAAACTTCAACTGGATTTTCTACTGGTGGGGCGACAGTAGAAGATATTACGTTAATGAGAAAAACAGTTGGTCCTAATATTGGTGTGAAAGCTTCTGGCGGAGTAAGGGACCGTGAGACAGCACTAGCAATGGTAGAAGCAGGTGCGACTCGTATTGGTGCGAGCGCAGGTATTGCCATCGTTAAAGGTGAACAATCAAACGCAACGTATTAAAAAAAGTGAGCCTAGGCTCACTTTTTTTAATTTAGAATTAAGAATTTAGAATTAATCTACATTTTACATTCTACATTCTCACTTTAACATCATCATGTAGGGTAGTAATGAATTTAGTAAATAAAGCTACAAACGGCAAAACGGCTAATGACGATATAATATTAAAGATCGTACCAGCATGAGCTAATTGTAGATTAGGAATTGTTGTCAGACTTGATGAAAGTGCCCCTAACCAACCAATAAATGGGAAGAATACTAAAACACCGATGATGTTTAGCCATATATGAGCAAAACCAACTAATTTTGCGGGTCTCGATGCACCAACACCGGCTAGAAAGGCAGTTAGGCATGTTCCGATATTTGCGCCTAATACAATGCCTATACCAGCTTGTAAGGCTAGAATATTATCATTCATAAAACCCATAGCTATCGCCGTTGTTGCTGTACTTGATTGAATTAGTGCAGATAGTACCGCACCAACGCCAACTGCGAGTAGGTTATTTTCATTCGTTAATTGCAAGAAGTTATAAGCTGCTGGAATAGAAGCTATTGGGTAAGCTAGCGTTTCTAACCCCTGCATTGCTACAAAAATACAACCAAGACCAAAGGAAATGCAGCCAAGGCAATAGGTGATATGTTTCCTCATATTTAATAAAATTACACCTATAATTAACAAAGGGATAATTGCAGAAGTAATGTTAAAAGCAATTAGTTCAGTTGTGAAGCAAGTACCTATATTTGTACCTAGGATAATGCCGATTGACTGTTTAAATGTTAGATAGCCAGCAGCTACAAGACCAACTGTCATGACCATTACAGCAGAGCTGCTTTGTAAAATAGCAGTGACCACAGTTCCAACTAGTAGACCTTTTAGTGGAGAACTGGTCATTTTCATTAAGGTCATTTTTAAACGGTCTTGCGATAAATTTACTAGACCTGTTCGCATAACAGTCATTCCGAATAAAAATATTGTGATATATACTGCAAATAAAGAAAATAACTCGCCCATGATTTTCACCTCTATTACATGTCTATGGACGAGTAAGTACGAGCATGACTAATTTTATTGAAACAATTTTTTAGAGGTATACTTATTCTTTTAAATAAATGGAAAATAATAAAAAAGTTGACCTGAAAAAGTCAATATATTATAATCTTTAAAGACATGTTTTTTTACTATCGTTAAATAGCGATGAGTATTGTGGTAATTACCATCTAGTATTAGTATTGTTATGGAAAACATGTTTCATTGGTTGTTTCGGAGGGAGGGAAATTATAGATGGCAGAGACTCGTGTTCGCAAAAATGAATCGATTGACGCTGCTCTTCGTCGCTTCAAAAAGTCAATCTCTAGAGAAGGTACTTTGGCTGAAGTGAAAAAGCGTAAGCACTATGAAAAGCCTAGTGTAAAACGTAAGAAAAAGTCAGAGGCAGCAAGGAAGCGTAAGTTCTAATAAGAGAGGGTGTTGGATTTGAATCTTCTTGATCGTTTAACTGTTGATATGAAGGAAGCGATGAAGAATAAGGAAAAGCAAAGGCTCTCTGTTATTCGTATGGTTAAATCAGCTTTACAAAATGAAGCGATTAAACTTCAGAAAGAACTTACAGAAGACGAAGCACTCACTGTTCTTAATCGCGAGCTTAAACAACGCAAAGATTCCCTCCATGAGTTTGAAAAAGCTAATCGTGAAGATTTAGCTGAAAAAGTACGTGAAGAGGTCGTTATTCTAACTGACTACATGCCGAAGCAATTGTCTGAAGATGAGGTAGCAACGATTGTTCAAGAAACAATTGAAGAAGTTGGTGCAGCTTCAAAAGCAGATATGGGTAAGGTTATGAGTGCAATTATGCCTAAAGTTAAAGGTAAAACTGATGGTTCAGTTGTAAATCGACTCGTACAACAATTTTTATCATAATAAAACAACGTCCTGTATTTATACAGGGCGTTTTTTATAATGTAAATATCTTTTTTACATCAATGAACTTCATAATTCATAAGTATCGCCATTACGATACTAAATGTAGTTGAGCTAAAACATTCGCAATTACATTTAGTATGATATGGCTACATTAGGTAATTATGAAATTCACTCACATAAGTGCTATTATTTTTAAAAATGTGGGAACTTTCCTATACTATAATCGTATATAGATTATCAGTAATTAGACTTAGGTATCTATTATCAAAAAAATGATAAATTAATTAAAGAGGAAGGAGGATATGGATGACTAGATATAAATTAGTAAAACGTTTGTTTTTTCTTTCACTAATCCTTTGCTCTATGGTTGTTTGGTTTCTACAACCTCCGGCACATAGTCAAACGAATCGTGATACAGTTTTCTTTATCCCTGTGGAACAAAGTGTAGAACGGGGTCTTGAGGCATTTTTAAGGCGTGGGTTATCAACTGCTGTAGAAGAAGGAGCAACTCACATAGTGCTTGAAATAGACACACCTGGAGGCCTAGTGGATGCGGCTACTGAGATTGCATTTTTAATAAGACATACTGAAGTCCCAATTACCGCTTACGTAACTGGGAAGGCTTGGTCTGCTGGTGCTTATATCGCATTAAATGCAGATCAGATTGTGATGGCTCCAGGGACAAGTATGGGTTCTGCTGCTGTTATTGATGGAGCTGGTAACGCAGCTGAGGATAAGATGCAGTCTGCGTGGTTAGCTACAATGGAAGAAGCTGCACAATTGAACGGAAGAGATCCTATTTTTGCAAGAGCGATGGCAGATAAAAATGTTAATCTTCCAGAGTATCGTGCCGGCGAAGGTGAACTTTTAACACTAACAACAGCTGAGGCCGTTAAAGTAGGCTATGCTGAAGCGGTTGTAAGTGATCGTGACGAGCTATTGCTTTTTTTAGGAGTAGAGGATGCTGTTGTTCGCGATTTAGAAGTTAGTTTTGCAGAAAAAATTGCAAGATTTGTTACCAATCCTGTCATAATTCCAATATTACTTTCAATTGGTAGTTTGGGGTTGGTACTAGAACTATATTCACCAGGGTTTGGTATCCCAGGGATTATGGGACTTTCAGCGCTATTTCTGTTCTTCTTTGGTCATTTAGTGGCCGGTTTTGCTGGTTTTGAGACAATTATCTTATTTGGGGCAGGTATCATCCTAATAATTATTGAGATATTTTTCCCTGGCTTCGGCATATTTGGAATATTAGGTATTGTATCAATTATTGGCAGCATGGTATTGGCATCGTATTCAACAGTAAACATATTACTTTCAATAGTTATAGCTCTAGTAGTCACAGTCATTGTTTCAATCTTTTTCTTTAAGTATTTCGGATATCGTGGGCCTTTAAAGAAGTTGATTTTGAACTATGCAACAACATCCGAGCAGGGGTATGTCTCGAATACAACAAGGGCAGAGCTTGTTGGAAAAGTAGGCTATGCTTCTACAGTTTTACGTCCCTCTGGAACGGCAATATTTGATGATGAAAGACTAGACGTAGTTTCTGAGGGCGGCTTTATTTCACAAGGAAAGAAAGTAAAGATAGTCTCAACACAAGGATCTAGAATTGTTGTTCGAGAGTTTCAAGAAACGTAAGCGATGAGTTTTCTTGTAAATCGTAATGGATAACATTTGCAATTAAACATGTTTTATGGGTATCTTAAGGGAGACATGTTTTATGTTTTATAAAAAGGAGGAAATTAAATGGAAGATATCTTTTTACTCATTATTGTAGGTTTAATTATTATTGGTTTCGCCGTATTATTTACGTTTGTTCCAGTAATGCTTTGGATTTCTGCGTTAGCTGCAGGGGTTCGCGTTGGGATTTTCACTTTAGTAGGGATGAGGCTTCGTCGTGTAATTCCAGCCCGTGTTGTAAATCCGTTAATTAAAGCGGTAAAAGCAGGTCTAGAATTAAACATTAATCAACTAGAAGGACATTACTTAGCTGGTGGTAATGTTGACCGAGTGGTAAATGCGTTAATTGCTGCACAACGAGCAAACATAGACTTAAGTTTCGAGCGTGCTGCTGCCATTGACCTTGCCGGTCGTGACGTATTAGAAGCAGTACAAATGAGTGTTAATCCAAAGGTTATTGAAACACCATTTATTGCCGGTGTTGCAATGGATGGAATTGAAGTAAAAGCCAAAGCTCGTATTACTGTTCGTGCCAACATTGACCGCTTAGTCGGGGGTGCCGGTGAAGACACTGTTATTGCCCGTGTTGGTGAGGGAATCGTATCAACTATCGGTTCTGCTGGTAGCCACAAAAAAGTATTAGAAAATCCTGATTTAATCTCTCAAACAGTTCTAGCTAAAGGGTTAGATGCAGGAACGGCGTTTGAAATCTTATCGATCGATATTGCAGATATTGATATCGGTAAAAATATTGGTGCCGAGCTTCAAACTGACCAAGCGGAAGCTGACAAGAAAATCGCTCAAGCAAAAGCCGAAGAGCGTCGTGCAATGGCTGTAGCACAAGAGCAAGAGATGAAGGCAAGAGTAGAGGAAATGAGAGCTAAGGTTGTTGAAGCAGAAGCAGAAGTACCACTTGCGATGGCTGAAGCCCTACGTTCTGGTAATCTTGGAGTAATGGATTATATGAACATCCAAAATGTTATGGCTGATACAGACATGAGAGACTCAATCGGCAAAGCTACTGACGATGGAAAGAATAAATAATACTCTTTAATGTCATGACCATTATTGGCAAGTTGCAAGTTTTTCTATTGCAACATCTGAAAGGAGGAGAAAAATGAACCAACTCCTTGAATTATTATTTGCAAATCCTTTTCTACTCATCATAATCGTCGGTGCTATCTTTAGTTTCTTGAAGAGGGGGAGAGAGCAGGAAGCACAAAGGGAAACTAGAAGACCAAGTGCCCCAAAAGCTCATCCCGTTAGTGACGAGTCCTCACGTAATGAGGTTGATTGGCGTGAGATCTTCATGCAAGAAGAAGCTCAGCAGCCACCGACTAGAAAAGTGCAGCCCGTTCAATCATACTCTTATAATGAGTCTCCGTCGGTCTCGGAAGAGGTGCAAAGAAGAAACGAGCTTTTAGAAAAGTATGAAATAGCTAAGCGGAACAAGGAAGCTCAGAAACAAAAAGAGCTCAGCATAAAGGATTCTCCGGTTTATTCGGGTGATTTAACAGCTAATAAGAATAAGATCAATTTAGATTTTTCAAACCTCACAAAAGAAGATGCTATAAAAGGGGTCATCTGGTCAGAAATTCTTGGCAAGCCAAGAGCAAAAGGCTCCTACCGCCCTTCTTTAAATACAAGAAGAAAACAAGGCTAAGCGATACGCTTAGCCTTGTTTTTTCGTTTTTTGATCTAGTCTAATTTCGTAAAAACATGTCTTCCTTTTTCAATTCTCCGGTTTCAATTATTCTACATTCTACATTTTCCATTCTACATTTCAAAAAAGAGTGATACCCTCTCTATTTCTAACATAAAAATGATATGAAAGGGGGCTTCGTTACATTATGAGGAAGATAAACAAGATGGTCAGAAGATGGATGACAGATAAAATGGAACTTCCTGCAGATGTTATGATGGATCTTCCACGAATTACAATGATCGGCCAACTCCACATCTATATAGAAAATCATCGTGGTGTTCTTAAATTTTCCAATCAAGAGTTGCGACTATTGTTAGAACAGGGACAACTTTTAATAAAAGGAAACCACTTTGTAATAAAAACAATATTGCCTGAAGAACTTCTGTTAGAAGGTATTATTGATCAAGTAACTTACATAAATGAAAATCCGCAGAAAAAAAGGTAGCTAGGAGTGAAAGGGAATGAAGAATTCATGGACAAATACATTTGCAGGCTTTACAAGAATTAAAATTGTTGGAAAGTATACGGAGTTATTTTTAAACAGATGTATGAAAGAAGACATCTCCATTTGGCATATTCGCCGGGTGGGAGATGAAACCATTGTTTGCTATGTTTCATTGGAGGACGTAAAGAGATTACGTCCTATCGTAAAAAATACAAAAGTAAAGATTTACTTTATTGAAAGAAGGGGCATGCCGTTCTTCATAAGGAAGATGGTTTCTAGGAGCGGCTTTGTTGGTGGATTTTTAAGCTTTATCGCACTTTTATTTATTTTATCAAATATGGTATGGGGTATCTCTATCGATGGAGCAACTCCAAAGGTTGAACACCAGTTAGCTCAGGTTGTGAATGAGATGGGAATCAAAAAAGGGAAATTTCACTTTTTATTACCCAGTGTAGAAGAAATCCAAATGAAGGTAACTTCGGAAATTGAAGAGGCAACATGGATAGGGGTGACTTTGAATGGGACGACCTACCATTTTAATGTCGTTGAACAAACATTTCCTGAAAAGGAACCACCTGTATCGCCACGACATTTAGTATCAAAGAAAAAAGCAATCATTCATGATATATTTGTTGAACAAGGTCAAGGAAAGGTAGCACCAAACGATTTTGTGGATAAAGGTGCAATGTTGATAAGCGGTTTTATTGGTAAAGAAGGAAGAATGGAAATTGCACCTGCTAAAGGAAAGGTTTTTGGCGAAATTTGGTACAAGTCTAACGTGTCCATTCCCCTTGTCAGTGAATTCTCTACTTTGACTGGAGAGAAAAAAGCTTATTATTCACTATCGATATTTAATGTTTCTGTACCAATATGGGGGTTTAAAAAACCTGAGTTTGCCCAATATGAAATAAATGAGTACAGTAATAAGCTTCAATTTTTAAGGTGGTCATTACCAATTGAATATAATCGAAAGTATTTGTTAGAGAAGGAAACACTAATGAAAGAGTACAGTGTAGATGAAGCTAAAGATGTAGCAATTCTAATGGCGAGAGAAGAACTTATGAAGAAATTGGATCAAGATGCTGTTATTAAAGGGGAAAAAGTTTTGCGTGAAGCTATTACGAATGGTAAAGTAGAACTTATGATACACTACCAAGTAATAGAGGATATTGCACTTTCACAACCAATCATTCAAGGAGATTGATGAATATTGTCAGAGAAGCTTATCGATTTAAAAGTAGAAAAAGCAAATGAAATACAAAGCTTATTTGGGCCAAATGATGTCCATCTAAAAAGAATGGAAGAAAAATTAGACGTAGCAATAGTCACAAGAGGCGAAAAGATTCTTGTGACAGGAGACGAATCACAAATACTAATTGTTGTAGATGTCATTGATGCTCTTCTCACCTTAATTAGAAAAGGTACAAATATCTCCGAACGAGATATTATCTACGCAGTTCAATTAGCTGAACGTGGTATGCTTGAGGAACTACTTGAATTATATCAGGAAAAAATAGCTGTTAATGTTAAAGGAAAACCAATATTAGTAAAAACTTTAGGACAACGTCATTATGTTTCTGCGATAAAAAAACGTGATATAGTATTTGGAATTGGTCCAGCAGGAACAGGGAAAACGTATTTAGCTGTCGTTATGGCTGTGAATGCATTGAAGGATGGTCACGTAAAAAAAATCGTTCTGACGAGGCCTGCAGTTGAAGCTGGAGAAAGTTTAGGGTTTCTACCTGGGGACTTAAAAGAAAAGGTTGACCCTTACCTAAGACCTCTGTATGACGCGTTACATGATGTTTTAGGAACAGAGCAAACGGCTCGCTTAATGGAACGTAATACCATCGAGGTAGCGCCATTAGCTTATATGAGAGGAAGAACGTTAGATGACTCGTTTGTCATCCTTGATGAAGCACAGAATACGACATCAGAGCAAATAAAAATGTTTCTAACTAGATTAGGATTTGGTTCTAAGATGGTTATTACTGGCGACTTGACCCAAATTGATTTACCAAAAGGAAAAAAATCAGGGTTAAAAACTGCTCTTGAAGTATTAGAGATAGTAAATGGAATTGAATTTATTCATCTACAGGCTGCTGATGTAGTTCGTCATACATTAGTTCAAAAAGTAATCAATGCTTATGAAAAAGTAGAAAAAGAAGGGCTGTAGGTAAATATATCTACAAAAAACGGTAATGATCTTGTAACCTTCTTATGAAATGAATATTGTATACTAAATTGAGAATTAACAATGTTGTTAATTCTCGATTTTTCATTACGGACTTAATGAAAATCATTATCCTAATCCCATGTTTTATGTTAGCATTAAATTAAATTAGGAGAAATCGATAAAGGTAAGAGGTGAGAAAATGGGTAAAAGAGCGCCAATTGATCAACAACAGTGGTGGAAAAAGTTAAAAGACCACCGATACATAAGAGTGTCCCTGTTTGTTATTTTAGGAATTATCATGTATTTATCCATGATAAGTAATGTGATCCCAAATACTCTTAATGTTACTTTAGGATCTGTTGCTGAGCAAGATATTCGAGCACCTATCACAATCGAAAATAAGACTGCAACTGAAGAGAAAAAGCGAGTAGCAGCAGAAGCTGTTGGTCCTCAATATACAAATAAAAAGGACTTTGAAGAGAAACAAGCAAGAAAAATTAATGATATTTTTGATTTAGTGATAAGAATTAATGATGAGGCTGAGCAAAGATATAATGAAGCTTTAAATAAGGTAAGGGAAGAAGAATTTGAAACAGAGGAAGAGCTTGAAGAGAAACTTGAAGAAGTTCAACGAATTCCTCTAGATGAAAAATTAAATCAATTAAGATCTATCATTTCAAACCAAACAAGTGACGATTTATCAGATCAAGCTTTAATAATATTTTTAGAATCGGACAAGTCAGAGCTTCTTATTGCTAAAGAAATGACCTTAGATGCTATACGTACGGTAATGCGTGAAGAAATTCGCTTAAACGATGTTGATGAGGCCAAGGATCTGGTGGAAAAGAAAATTATTCCATCCACTGTAAGTAGTCACCAGCTTTATTTAGCAATGATTGAAATAGCCCGATTTGCTATTACAGCTAACTATATAAATGATACTGAAGCAACTGAGATTGCCAAACAAGCAGCTAGAGACGCTGTAGAGCCAGTGATGATCCGAGAAGGCCAACTTATTGTCGAAGAAGGAGAATTAATAACTTCTTCTATCTACAACCAACTAGTTCTCTTAGGGCTTCATGAAGACCAAGTGAATATACTGCCATTTATCGGTTTAGCTATTCTGGTCATTTTACTAGTTTCTATGTTAGCTTATTATATTACTGATGCAAAAACATCACTTCAAAAAAACAACAGCCATTTAGTGATGTATGTTTTAATATTCGCGGTTACTGCATTAATTATGAAGATTACGAGCTATACACATAACCTAAATATACAAGGAGTAACTTTAATTACCCCTGTAGCTGTTGGTTCAATGTTAATAAGCATGCTAATTCACCAACGGGTAGCTTTATTTACTAGTATGGTGTTTTCAATAATTGCTAGTATCATCTTTAACATAGAATCCCCAGGAGTACTAAATTATACTTTGGGTATTTATGTATTTTTCAGCTCAGTTGCTGGTGTTTTCTTCTTAAGTAAATCTAATCGTGTCTCGAGAATTTTACAAGCTGGTATTTTTGTTTCTGCAATTAATATTTGTACAATTGTGGCATTACTAATGTTAAAGAATGCTCAATATGGTTGGATAGAAATAGGTTCTAACATTGGCTTTGCTTTTCTATCAGGCTTCCTTGCAGCTGTATTAACGATTGGTCTATTGCCATTTTTTGAAGCTGGTTTTGGTATCCTGTCTTCTATGAAGTTAATTGAATTATCGAATCCAAACCATCCACTATTAAGAAAAATCCTAGTTGAGACACCTGGAACATATCATCATAGTGTAATTGTGGCAAATTTATCAGAGTCAGCCTGCGAAGCAATTGGGGCCAATGGCTTATTAGCTCGTGTTGGCTCATATTATCATGATTTAGGAAAAACCAAACGCCCTCATTTCTTTATTGAAAATCAAATGAAAATGGAAAATCCTCATGATAAATTATCACCGCAGTTAAGTAAAACGATAATTATCTCACATCCTTACGATGGAGCTGAGATGCTTAGAAACTATAAGATGCCTAAAGAAATTATTGATATAGCTGAGCAACATCATGGTACAACCTTGCTAAAGTTTTTCTATCATAAAGCAAATCAAGATGCTGAGCAGCCAATTCCTGAAAAAGAGTTTCGTTATCCGGGACCAAAAGCACAAACAATAGAAGCTGCTGTTGTTGGAATTTGCGATTGTATTGAAGCAGCGGTTAGATCGATGGCTAAACCAACTCCAGAAAAAATTGAAACATTAGTAAAGAAAATAATTACTGACCGGCTTGAAGACGGGCAATTTGACGAGTGTGACTTAACACTGAAACAATTGAACATTGTTGCAACATCTATATGTGAAACCTTACAAGGAACATTTCATTCAAGGATAGAGTATCCGGAAGATGTAAAAGAGAAAGGAGAAAAACCAAGTGAGCATTAATATCGATATCCACGATGAAACAGATGAACTCTCTTTGGCTCAGTTAGAACTGGTTGAAACACTTTTAAAGTACGTCGCTCGGGAAGAAAGAGTTACTGAGGGTTCAGAGATTTCTGTTACCTTTGTTACTAATGATAGGATACGTGAAATTAACAAAGAGTATCGTAATAAAGACACAGTAACCGATGTCATATCTTTTGCTTTAAATGATGATGAGAGTGATATAATCGATGAACTAATTCCAAATCTCCTAGGGGATATTATCGTTTCCTATTCAAGAATGGTTCAACAGGCAGAGGAATACGGTCACTCAGTCGAACGTGAGCTTGGGTTTCTTGTCGTTCATGGCTTCCTTCATCTCTTAGGGTATGATCATATGAACGAAGTAGAGGAAAAAGTGATGTTTAAACGCCAAGAGGAACTATTAGAGGCCTATGGACTTCAAAAATAGCTACGACCGTTATTGGAAGCGATTTACCTGTAGTTTTGCGTATGCTTGGTCAGGCTTATTGCATGCAATACGTCATGAGCAAAATATGAAAATACATCTACTTATTGCTATAATGATGCTTGGGTTAGCGTTTATATTAGGAATTTCTAATTACGAAAAACTGATCTTGTTACTGGTAATTGGGATTGTCATATCACTGGAAGTAGTAAATACAGCGATTGAGCGTGTCGTAGACCTTGTAACGAAAGAATATCATCCAATGGCCAAAGTAGCAAAAGATGTTTCGGCAGGCGCCGTTTTGGCATTTAGCATTTTTGCTGCAATCATTGGCATATTAATCTTTTATAAACCGATAATAGAGACAATCTCTACTTTTTTGTAGAATTTTCTAAATATATGGTGAGAGGGGGTTCTTCTCATGTGGAAAACGTTTCAAAAAAACATTATTACTGGTTTTATTACCCTTTTGCCAGCAATTGTTACCATTTATGTGATACAGTTATTGTTCTCACTTATTGATCGTTTTTTAGGACAATTTCTCTCGGATCTCTTAAAGGCATTACGGATTATTACAATTGATAGAGAGACCGATACCATATACTTTTTAGGTGTATATACACCTTTTTCAGAACGAATAGTCGGTATTGGTTTTATTCTAACTGTTTTGATTATAGCAGTCATTGGCTCATTAAGGAGAAAAGGGAAAAAACAGCACATATTTGAACGGGTAGACCTGTTTTTTCGGAAGGTACCTGTCGCAAACTATATCTATTCATCTGTTGAACAAATGATTAATGCATTTACACAAGAACGTTCCTCCTTCAAAAAGGTAGTTATGGTTGAATACCCACGTAAAGGTGTTTATACACTTGGATTTTTAACTGGAGAATCAAAAGGTGAAGTTCAACGTAGAACAAATCAGAATTGTATTAATGTGTTTTTACCGACGACCCCTAACCCAACCTCTGGCTGGTTAGTTTTGGTTCCCGAGGAAAACGTAACATTTCTAGATATGACAGTAGAGCAGGGACTAAAATTCATTATTACTGGTGGAGTTGTTGTTCCACCCGATAAGGCATCCTTGTTTGAAGAGAATGAAGGAAAGAGGCTTGAAGAACAATCTTTTAGGAAAGAATTAGTTGTAAAGGTTCATAAGAGAAAGGACGAATAAAGAATGGAACGAAGTCGCTTAATTGAAGAAGCAAAAATTGCCCGGGAAAGAGCGTATGTGCCGTATTCCAAATTTCAGGTTGGAGCAGCACTACTAACAAAAGATGGAAAAATATACCATGGATGTAATATTGAAAATGCAGCCTACAGTATGTGCAATTGCGCAGAAAGAACAGCCTTATTTAAAGCTTATTCTGATGGAGAAAAGGATTTTGATACATTATGTGTGGTTGCTGATACAAAACGCCCAGTGCCCCCTTGTGGTGCTTGTAGGCAAGTGATTGCAGAGCTCTGTGCGCCAGATATGAAAGTGATCTTAACAAATTTACAAGGTGATGTTGAAGAAACTACTGTAGAAAAACTGCTACCAGGGGCATTCTTACCGGAGGATTTACATGGATAAAACAAAAAAAGGTTATAAGTCAGGGTTTGTTTCAATTATCGGAAGACCAAATGTTGGGAAGTCAACATTGCTAAATAATGTCATAGGTCAAAAAATTGCGATTATGAGCGATAAGCCTCAGACGACAAGAAATAAAATCCAGGGAGTTTATACAGACAACGAATCTCAAATCATTTTTATCGATACACCTGGTATACATAAACCGAAGCATAAATTAGGCGATTTTATGATGAAAATTGCCTATCAAACATTAAGAGAAGTTGATATAGTATTGTTTGTTGTCGATGCTAAGGAAGGCTTTGGTGGTGGGGACCAGTATATCATTGAACAATTAGAATCGGTCCGTACACCTGTCTTTTTAGTAATTAACAAAATCGATTTAATTCATCCTGACAAGCTGCTAGAATTTATTGACCAATACCGTACAAAGTTTGATTTCGCCGAAATCGTACCTATTTCGGCATTACAAGGAAATAACGTAAATACATTAAAAGAACAAATTATTGAATACTTAACTGAAGGACCTCAGTATTACCCTGCAGACCAGGTAACAGATCACCCCGAGAGGTTTATTGTGTCGGAATTAATTCGTGAGAAAGTGCTTCATCTAACTCGCGAAGAAATTCCTCATTCAATAGCTGTTGGGATAGAACAGATGAAACAACGAGAAGGTGGTACCGTATATATCGGGGCAACGATTGTTGTAGAAAGAAGCTCACAAAAAGGGATAATAATTGGTAAGCAAGGGGCAATGCTTAGAGAAGTAGGAAAGCTTGCCAGAGGAGATATAGAGAAATTACTTGGATCGAAGATATTTCTAGAATTATGGGTAAAAGTCCAAAAAGATTGGCGAAACAAGCCAGGATTTTTAAGAGATTTCGGCTTTAGTGAAGATGAGTATTAAATATACCGATAAAATGAAAAACAATGGCTGTTTTACGCTGTTGTTTTTTGTTTTATAAATAAGATAAAATGGATTTAGTGTAACGTTAAGATAAATGTTTGTGGAAGTAGGTCAAAATCTGCTTTATAAGGATTTTCTGTTACACAAATAAAAATTAGTAAATTTTCCTTAACATGTTTTTTGCAAATAAGGTCACTCTAATTGTTATAGCGAGGTCTAGGATAGCTTTAATTATAATGGGATAAAGTTACGAAAGATCCAAGTGAAATCAGGTTTCTCGAAAAAAAGAAAGGGTGGATTGTCTTATGATAGATTTTTCCTGGAAGGTATTTTCGATGACAGGTAACGTCGACACTTACTTAATTATGAAGGAAATTGAAAGAGACACTACGCAATCGTTAGAGGAGTTCACAGAGAAGCTAGATGAAATAGACGCTCCTACAAATTGATCTTGTTTGCCATTATTCTATGGCGGCGCGGTGATCAAGAATGCTTCAAAAAGTAGAGGGAATTGTTATTCGTACCACTGATTATGGTGAAGCGAATAAAATATTAACATTGTATACGAGAGAATTAGGGAAAATTGGAGTGATGGCTCGCGGGGCAAAACGTCCGAAGAGCCGTCTTTCTTCAATTTCTCAACTGTTTACCCATGGTCACTATGTGTTTCAAAGAACATCAGGTCTCGGGGTGTTAAATCAAGGAGAGATGGTTATGTCTTTTCGTGATTTAAGGGCAGACATATTCTTAACAGCCTATGCTGCTTATATTGTCGAGCTATTAGACAGATTAACTGAACAACACGAGATAAATCCGTATCTATATGAACTACTTTATCAGACATTGCATTATATAGATGAGGGCCAAGATTATGAAATATTAACTAGAATATTTGAAGTGAAAATGCTAAGGGTTGCGGGTATTGGTTTACATGTTGATGGCTGTGCTCATTGTGGAGCTTCTGAGGGAGAGTTTTCTTTTTCAATAAAGGAAGGTGGATTTTTATGCCATCGTTGTTGGCATGTAGATGAAAGAAACCTGAAAATACAGCCGAACACAGCAAAGTTGTTAAGACTCTTTTATCACTTTGACTTGAATAGGTTAGGGTCGATTTCAGTGAAACCAGAGACAAAAGAGGAATTAAAAACAATCCTTGAGGCATACTTTGATGAATACTCTGGTCTTCATTTAAAAAGTAAACGATTTTTAAGCCAACTTGATAAAATGAAAATGGAGTAATATTTATAAGATATCTTTTTTCCAAACGGGATATCTTTTTTATTTTGACACATCAAAATAACAGATTATCTTTGAAAAATGAGTATTATAGTATATAATTATCGAAAAAGCATAACACATTTTATAGCTGAAAAACACGAATTACATAGAAGGTAAACACATGAAGGGTTTTCAAAATACATAAGAGTGTTATGGAGGCGGTGAGAACAATCGAATTAAATAAACGACAAGAACTAATTTTACAAATTGTAAAGGATAACGGCCCAATTACAGGGGAGCAGATTGCGGAAAAGTTATCTTTGACTAGAGCCACCTTAAGGCCTGATTTAGCCATTTTAACGATGGCAGGCTATTTAGATGCAAGACCAAGGGTAGGTTACTTCTATACAGGAAAGAGTGGTACTCAGCTACTTGCAGAGCGAATAATGAAGATAACCGTTCAGCAATATCAATCAATCCCTGTAGTCGTTAAAGATTCTTCATCGGTGTACGATGCTATTTGTACCATGTTTTTAGAGGACGTTGGGACATTATTTGTAGTTGATCAAGCCTCTGCTTTGGTGGGAGTATTATCTAGAAAAGACCTTCTTAGAGCAAGTATAGGTAAACAAATGCTCGAAACTATACCAGTAAGTATCATTATGACGAGAATGCCTAATATCACGTTCTGTTTTAAGGAAGATTTAATAATTGATGTAGCAAAGAAATTAATTGAAAAGCAAATAGATGCTTTGCCTGTTGTAAAAAGTGGCGAAGGGCTAAAATACGAAGTGGTCGGTCGAATTACAAAGACAAATATCACGAAAGCAATTGTTGACTTAGCAAATGATGAGCTTTTGTAAAAGGAAGAAATAGAGGAGAAAAATCACATTTTGAATACTTTTAACCTTATATTCAAAATATGAAATTGGAGGTAAGAATGCAGTTAATTAATCATCCAATTGTCTACGTAGTTTCTGACTCTGTTGGAGAAACGGCAGAGTTAGTAGTCAAAGCAGCTGCTAGTCAATTTAACCATTCGACGATAGATATAAGAAGAATTCCTTATGTAGAGGACTATGAAACAATAGAAGAAGTTGTGACGCTAGCTCAAGAAGTTAATGCAATTATTGCGTTCACATTAGTTATTCCAGATAAAAAACAGTATCTAATTGATCAAGCTGAAAAAGCTGGTGTAACTACAGTAGATATCATAGGTCCTATGATGAATAAAATACAGGATTTAACTAAAAAGGAGCCAAGATACGAACCTGGTCTAGTCCATAAGTTAGATGAAGACTACTTTAGAAAAGTAGAAGCGATTGAATTCGCTGTAAAATATGATGATGGTCGAGATCCGAGAGGTATTTTAAGAGCCGATGTCGTGTTAGTGGGTGTTTCAAGGACCTCCAAAACACCACTTTCTCAATATTTGGCCCATAAACGTTTAAAAGTAGCGAATGTTCCACTTGTTCCTGAAGTAGAGCCGCCGGCTGAACTTTTTTCAATTTCACCTAAAAAATGTGTTGGTTTAACGATTAGTCCGGAAAAGTTAAATGATATTCGAGCTGAGCGACTAAAAGCACTCGGGTTAAAGGCTGAAGCTAATTATGCAAATATGGAGCGTATTAAGTTAGAATTAGAATACGCAGAAAAGATTATGACTAAAATTGGCTGTCCAGTGATAAATGTTTCAAATAAAGCAGTGGAAGAAACTGCAAATTTAATTTGGAATATGTTTAACGGAAAATAAGTTTCAAAGCACATAGATCATTGATCTCTGTGTTTTTTTCTTGTTTATAAAACTTCTATAGAAAATTGCGACTATTTAAGAATATGCAATATTATAGATAAATTTTAAAATAATATGGCTAGAATGGTAAAAATGGCTTATAATGAAATATTGTGATCAAAAAAATGCATATTTTTTAAATGGAACAAATAAATTAAAAAAGTCAAGACTTAATATATTTTTTTTGGTAATGATAGTAAGGGAGATCTTTACTATTTTTATCGATGAACAAAAGAAGGATTTCTTTACGAGATGTAGAATAGTCAATTATGCATACTCGTGAACAGACTGTTTATGTTGATGCGGATGCTTGTCCTGTTAAGGATTAGATAGAAGCACTATGTTATTAGTTCAAAACAAATTTAGTTTACGTAGCGTCATATGCCCATTCAATTAGTAAAAATCATGGGTACAAAGTAGTAATGGTTGATTTTCGCCCTGAAGAAGTTGATTTATATATTGTTAACCATGCCAAACGGGGAGATATTGTTGTCACTCAAGATCACGGTTTAGCTTCTTTGTTATTACCAAAAGGAATAAAAGTAATATCACCTAGAGATAGGTTGATGAATTACAGGCATTTAGGTAAGCTCCAAAGAAAAGCTGGCATGGGACAAAAGGTCCTAGTAAATTTACAAATGAAGATATTTTAAAATTTGTAAAGGAATTCGAAAAAATATTGTCACACAAAGAAGGAATTTAGCAAAAAAACTCGAATTAATATACTCCGACCTCTTTATTATGAGCGAGTGAGAATGGTGTGAATGAAATGGGAAGTAGAATTTCTGAAGAAAAAATCGAAAAGATAAGAAATTCTGTAGACATTGTTGACGTAATTGGTGAATATGTTCAATTAAAGAAACAAGGCCGAAACTTAATTGGTTTATGTCCGTTTCATGGGGAAAATACACCTAGTTTTTCGGTCTCACCTGAAAAACAGCTATATCATTGCTTTGGTTGTGGTGCAGGTGGTAATGCTTTTTCATTTGTTATGGCTATTGAGGGGTATGAATTTATTGACTCTGTAAAGCATTTAGCATCTAGAGTTAATATTGATATGCCTGAATTAGAACAAAATGATAAAGCAAATGTGTCGAATGATCTTACAGCTATGATTGCAGGAAATGAATTAGCAGCTAAGCTTTATCATCATCTGTTAACAAATACTGATCAGGGGAAAGAAGCCTTAGAATACTTGTTAAAACGAGGTTTTACCCGAGAAAATATTCAGGATTTTTCGATTGGATTTGCTCCAGATTCGTGGGATACATTGACTCAATTTTTACAAAGGAGAAACGTCCCACTAAATTTTATGGAACAAATCGGGTTGCTTTCCAAACGAGAATTTGATGGTAAGTTATTCGACAGATTTCGAAATCGTGTCATGTTCCCTATTTGGAATAAGGACGGAAAAATCATCGGTTTTGGGGGCAGAGTTTTAGGGAATGAGCAACCTAAGTACCTAAATAGTTCAGAATCGAAATTATTTAATAAAAGTCAGATCCTGTACGGCCTGCACCTAGCTCGACCTGACATTCGTAAGAAAAACGAAGCTGTTCTTTTTGAAGGTTATGTTGATGTTATTTCTGCTTGGAAGGCAGGGGTGCGTAATGGTGTAGCAACCTTAGGTACAGCGATAACAAATGAGCAAGCTAAACTTATACGCAGAAATGCTGAAACCGTTATAGTCTGCTACGACTCTGATAATGCAGGACTTAAAGCTACATATCGTGCCATTCAAATACTCGAGGAAAACAATTGTTTCGTTAAGGTTGCTAAACTTCCGGAGGGTTATGATCCAGATGAGTTTATTCAAAAGAATGGTTCAGAGAAGTTTCGAGTCGAGGTTATCGGGGGAAGTATGACAACAATGGCATTTAAGATGAGTTACCTTCGCAAAGGAAGGAACCTTCAAAATGAGGCCGAACGTATGCAGTACATAGAGGATGTACTCACTGAGATTACAACCTTATCGAAATCCATAGAAAGAGATCATTATATTAGACAATTGGCTGAAGAATTTTCACTTTCTTTAGATGCGTTAAAGCAAGAACTTTTTCGTCTCCACAAATTAAAGAATAAGCAAAGTAATAGCCAGGAAATGCACGAAGTAAAAAAATTCAAACCAAATCTTACTGTACAGAAACGTCTCCTTCCAGCATTTCATAATGCAGAAAGGATGCTCTTGGCCCATATGATTAAGGACGTCAATATTGCCATTCAGGTTCAAGAGAAAATTGGTGGAAACTTTAATATTGATGAATATCAATCAATTGTTGCTTATCTTTATGCGTATTATGCAGACGGAAATGAACCAAACTCTAGTCAGTTTATCCATAGGTTGCCTGATGAAAAATTATCAAGAATTGCAACTGAAATTGCGATGATGACAGTTAGTGATGATTTGTCGGAGCAAGAGTTGAATGATTACTTTAAGCTAATCACAAACTATCCCAAGACCGTTCTAATTGAAGAAAAAGAAAAAGAACGGCAAGATGCTGAGCAGAGAGAAGACTATGCACTAGCCGCTAGGATAGCGATGGAAATCATCCAATTAAAAAAGGAATTAAAGCACTAATGCTTTTATTATAAATAAAAAAAAGATATTTGTTCTAATACTAGCAACAATCGTTGTTTTGATATGGAAAAGCTTGTAGTTGAACTATCGGAAGGAGGGGGTCGTATGGCAGATAAACCGGTTCGCCCAGTGGCTGAAGGAGAAATGTCAATCGATCAAGTGAAGGAACAATTAGTAGAGCTCGGAAAAAAACGAGGTGTACTTTCGTATGCCGAAATAACAGAAAAACTATCTGGTTTCGAACAAGATTCGGATCAAATGGACGAGTTCTTTGAATATTTAGGTGACCAAGGGATTGAGGTTCTAAATGAGTCCGATGATATGCCAAACCTTCAGGACGTAGCAAAGGAAGAAGAAGAATTCGATTTAAATGATTTAAGCGTTCCACCAGGAATTAAAATTAATGACCCGGTTCGCATGTATTTAAAAGAGATTGGCCGAGTTCCGTTACTTTCTGCAGAGAATGAAATTGAGTTAGCTAAAAAGATTGAAACTGGTGATGAGGAAGCAAAACGTCGACTAGCAGAAGCAAACCTACGACTTGTCGTAAGTATTGCCAAGCGTTATGTTGGTAGAGGAATGTTATTCCTCGATTTAATTCAAGAAGGTAACATGGGTTTAATTAAAGCAGTTGAAAAATTCGACTATGAAAAAGGCTACAAATTTAGTACTTATGCTACATGGTGGATTAGGCAGGCCATTACAAGGGCAATTGCAGACCAAGCAAGAACGATACGTATTCCTGTACACATGGTTGAGACAATAAATAAATTAATCCGTGTCCAACGTCAGTTACTGCAAGACTTAGGGCGTGAACCAACACCAGAAGAAGTATCTGCAGAAATGGATTTAACACCTGAAAAAGTTAGAGAGATTTTAAAAATTGCTCAAGAACCCGTTTCCCTAGAAACACCAATTGGTGAAGAGGACGACTCTCATCTTGGTGACTTTATTGAAGACCAAGAAGCTTTAGCCCCTTCTGATGCAGCAGCTTACGAGCTTCTAAAAGAACAACTTGAAGACGTTTTAGACACTTTAACAGATAGAGAAGAAAATGTACTTCGTTTACGTTTTGGTCTTGATGATGGTCGCACAAGAACACTAGAAGAAGTAGGAAAAGTGTTCGGTGTAACTCGTGAGCGTATTCGCCAAATAGAAGCGAAGGCACTACGTAAACTTCGTCATCCTAGCAGAAGCAAACGTCTTAAAGATTTCTTAGAATAAGAAGGGTAGGTTTACTTTGTCTGTGGCGAAGTAAACCTTTTTCTTTGTTTGACACAATATGACATCGGCATATAAGCTTTAACAAAGCTGAAACGTGTTAGAATAAAGTCATATGTTTAAGGAGCCCAAAAATGGATCGCAAGAAAATTATTATTAATGAAATAAAATATTGGAAAAAATGTCGACTCTTACCAGATCATTACTGTAATTTCCTTCTATCTTTATATACAGAAGGTGACCAGCCGGAGGAAATCAACGAGAAACAAACAATGCGACCTTTTAAATTAATGCCATTTCTAATGACAATTTTTGTATTAGCATTATTTGGATTAACATTTCTTGTAATTTATTTTACTGACTTTTCTTCATTTTTGCAAACTGCAGTCGTAATTTTTTTAAGTATTATTATCCTCTTACTATCTATACAAATGAAGCATTACGATTCTCGCCTTGTTCATTTATATATCCTTATTGCTGCATTAATGATTTTTATTGCGACAATCCATGTAACTAATGCATTTTTTCCTGAGCAGCCTGAGGCTATTTTAGGAGCTGTAATGCTTACATGTTTTATTTGGCTTGTTATTGGGAAAAAATATAATTTGAAATATTTTCTTTTATCAGGCGCACTTGGAATTATAATTGCTATTTACTTTTTTCTACGATAGTAGTTAGTAAATTAGTGAAGCTATGTTACTAGAATGATTAGGATATAACTATAAGTATGGTGTTAATGTGAACAAATTAAGGAAATATAACAATTTTTATGCTTTTCCCTTTTCTAGTAAGCATTTTTCGAGTAAAATAACATTAGTTTGAAAAAATGGTCTTATAAAAAGATAATAATATTGAAGGAGTGGCAGTATGAGAGGAAAACCTTTATATGGATATGCTGCAGTTGCAGTTGTTGGTTTAACCCTTATGTTAGTTTTATCCTTTGTTGGTGTAAACCAAAAGGATGCTAGACTAGCTTTAGAAGGTGGAGAAGGTGGGCAACCAGCTCAAGAGACTGTTGATACAACAGATCCAATGGCATTAGGTGAGCAAACATACAAAACAACATGTATTGGATGTCATGGTGGGAACTTTGATGGGCCGATGGGTAATCTACAAGGTTTAGCTGACAGACATACAAAAGAAGATATTGTTAATATCATTCTTCAAGGTGGTGGCACAGACTACCCAGGAATGCCTGCTGGCTTAGTCGATGCTGAAAAAGCAGCTGCAATCGCTGAATACTTACTAGAAGCAACAAAATAACAGATAGAAGGATTGTTTTTCAACAGTCCTTCTTTTTTATTGTTTCATTTGCATAGTCTGAAATAAAAGATTAAGATTAAATTGATACTACATAAAAAATTTAGGTGAGCATATATGAATGAAGATAATTTATCAAAACGTTTAACCCTAGTAGCTGAACAAATACCATCAGGAAGTAGGTTAGCTGATATTGGCTCAGACCATGCCTATTTGCCATGTTTTGCATTGAGACGGGGCTTAGTTAGTTCTGCAATTGCAGGCGAAGTTAATGAGGGTCCTTTTCAGTCTGCAGTAGAACAAGTAAAAAAATTAAATTATGAAGATAAAATTTACGTAAAGAAAGGAAATGGACTAGAGGTTATTTCGGCTGGAGAAGTTGATGTTATAACAATTGCTGGAATGGGTGGACCTTTAATTGCTTCGATATTAAATAATGGTAAAGATAAACTAGAAGGTGTGAAGAGACTAGTTTTACAGCCAAACGTAGCAGCCAATCAAATTCGAGTTTGGTTAGAAGCTAATGATTGGCTTCTTATAAACGAGCTAATCCTTGAAGAAGACGGAATTATATATGAGATACTTGTCGCTGAGAGAACAGGTCCTAACCCATATCATGAACAAGACTACCAAACTGAACTATTACTCGGTCCATTTCTAATGAAAGAAAAGAATGACGCTTTTAAGAAAAAATGGACGAATGAGGTTGGTGAATGGAAAAAAATCCTTTCGCAATTTGAAAAAGCAAAGCAAACCGAAGAAGTTCTTATTAAAAAACAGGATTTAATAGAGAGAATTACACGAGTCGAGGAGGTAATCCAATGACAAGGCTTGCCAATGGAAATACAATTATTCAAGCATTTGAAGGATGGTCCCCTAAATCATTAGCGGTAGAGGGAGATAAAGTTGGGCTTCAAATTGGAACTTTGAATAAGCCAATTAGGAAGGTTATGGTCGTTCTAGATTTATTAGATAGTGTAGTTGAGGAAGCGATAAAAGAGAGCGTGGATTTAATAATTGCGCACCATCCAATTATTTTCCGACCTTTAAAAGCTATCCAGACTGATCGCCCCTACGGTAAAATTGTTGAAAAACTTATTAAGCATGACATAGCTGTATATGCAGCACACACCAATTTAGACGTAGCCAAAGGCGGCGTAAATGATTTAATGGCTCAGAAACTGGGTTTAGAAAGCCTAGAAGTGTTAGCACCAACAACAGAAGTTAAACTTAAGAAACTAGCAGTTTTTGTCCCAAGAGAATATGCAACAGTTGTTCGTGAAGCATTAGCGAAAAGTGGTGCAGGTCATATTGGAAATTACAGTCATTGTACATATAACTCTGAAGGCGAAGGAACTTTTAAACCTGAGACAGGGTCAGATCCTTTTATCGGAAAGACCGGGAGCATTGAAACTGTTCAAGAGATAAAGATTGAAACGATTTTCCCAGTTAATCTTCAAAATAAAGTTATTTCTGCATTAGTAAAAGCTCATCCTTACGAAGAGGTAGCGTATGATATTTATCCATTAGATAATAAGGGTGAACAATTAGGCTTAGGTAGAGTTGGATATCTTAACAAGGAACTAACACTTAAGGAATTTGCCCAATTCGTGAAAAAAGCCTTTGAGGTTGATGGAGTAAGAGTTGTAGGTGACCTAAACCGTTCGGTTAAGAAAGTTGCGGTATTGGGAGGGGATGGTAATAAATATGTATCTAGCGCTATTTTTAAAGGGGCAGATGTATTTGTTACTGGTGATATGTATTACCATGTAGCCCACGATGCAATGATGGATGGTCTAATGATTGTAGATCCAGGACATAATGTCGAAAAAATAATGAAAGAAGCTGTACAAAACTTTCTTCTAACATTCTTAGCTGAACAAAAGTACGATACTGAGGTTGTCTACTCTACTCTTAATACTGATCCTTTTACATTTTTATAAAGGGCTATTTAAAAGCAAAAAAACGGGCGCTTGGCCCGTTTTTATTCTTTTACCTTTGGTAGTATTTTACTTAAAGGTACCTTTTTTTCAATTTGCCAAGTTGTAGGATTTTCTTCGTCATACTGTTCTAAGAAAGTGATCACTTCTTTTGTGATTGGTGTTGGTGTAGAAGCTCCACTCGTCACAGCGACCTTCTGAATTCCTTTTAACCATTCAAGTTTTAATTCTGAAAGGTCTGCGATGCGGTGAGCAGGAGTACCTGCAATTTCTTGTGAGACTTGTGCAAGTCGGTTAGAATTATTACTTTTTGGGTCTCCTACGACAATTAGAAGATCTGCTTCTTTTGCTTGTTCAGCAACGGCCTCCTGCCTAACTTGTGTGGCAAGGCAAATCTCGTTATGAATTTCTGCTTGCGGGTATTTGTCTAATGCTGCTTTCATAATGTGTGAGACATCCCATTGACTCATCGTTGTTTGGTTTGTAATGATGATATTCTCGCTAGTTAGATTAAGACTTTCCACATCTGTCATCGTTTCTACAAGATGTACCTTATCGGGTGCTACACCGATTGCGCCTTCAGGCTCCGGGTGATGTTTCTTACCAATATAAATGACCTCGTATCCGGCAGAAGTTTTTTCCGAAATTAAGTCGTGAGTTTTGGTTACATCTGGGCATGTAGCATCTACCGTCGTTAAGCCACGTTCTTTAGCCATTTTACGGACTTCAAGAGAAATTCCATGTGCTGTAAAAATAACCGTCCCTTTATCAACTTTGTTAAGTATTTCAAGACGATTTGGGCCATCTAATGTAATAATGCCATCTTCCTCAAAAGCATCTGTAACATGTTTATTATGAACAATCATTCCTAGTATATAGATTGGACGAGGTAGATCAAGATTTTTAGCAGCCTGTCTTGCTAACACCATAGCATCAACAACACCATAGCAGTAACCTCGGGGAGATATTTTGAGTACTTCCACTGTTAAGTAGCCTCCTTACTTTTGCTTCTTTCATTATATTGAATGATTGTTTATTACGCAATGATTTACCTAGAGATAAAAAAACAGAACACCCTCTTGATAAGGATGTTCCTGTAACTTATGCTCCTTGAGAAACTTGCACATTTTTATCAATAAAAGCGTATGCTTCATCTTCTGTCATATCATTTGCAAGGATCAGTTCGCTTACAATTAATTGTTTTGCTTTATCTAAGTTTTTACGATCTTGGATATGAAGACCATTTGTTCTTTCATATTCTTTCAAGCTTAGATTAGCAATAACGTGTGCAGCATCGATGATACTTCCAGTTTTTAATAAGTTTTCGTTCTCCCTAGAATATTGTTTAGGGTTTTCATTCTTCGTTTGAATTCCGTTTTGTAGAGCATGAATAAGTTCATCAAGTTGAGTTTCTTCAATTACCTTTCTCAAACCAGAGCTACTAATTCGATCTTCGGGAAGCATTAGTGTTACATCATTCAAAGGGAAATAGAGTACGAAATATGATAATTTCTTCCCTAAGACCTCTTTAACCTCGATATTGCGAATAGTTCCAGCACCGTGATATGGATATACGACGTGATCACCTACATTGAACATAAAGCATACCTCCAAACGTTTTCTATTACAATAAACATCTAGCTCCCCTATATTTGGTAATACTTCACAAACAAGGAAAATGGGAGAATAGTACAAATTAAGCGGAGCGTAATATGTAAAAAAAGTGGTTATTATAGTGAAGATTTTTTGAGGATACGAACAGTATAACACAATTGCCCTAAAAAGAAAAATTTTACAGTACCAAGTGCTTTCCTTTCTACTTCTATAATATGTCCCAATCCTAGTGAAATATGTATGAAAAAGAGAGGATGACTCAAAAAAATAGAGTCAGCCTCTAGTATAAGATAATAAGTAGCGTTAAATATATAATTTTGGTGCAGGAATAGACCCTGTAGACTTCGTAGGCTGGTTAGAATTTTTATCACGTTGTTTCGATTGAGTCCTTGTGTTTTTCTTTGTACTTTTTTGAACAGGTTTTTCTTTTATTTTAATGTTGTTCGATGATTTCTTTTTTTTCTTCTTACGTACTTTTACCTCATTGTAACTTTCTTTTTCATTGTCATCATCTTCAATTGCTATGCTTTCAGTAGGTTCTAATTCGTTATCTTCAGAACCCCCAGTGTTTCTCATCATACTAATTAGTGAAGGTAATGATTTCACAAATGGTGCGTATTGCTGAACCATTGGACTTACTTGTTGAAAAACACCAATTGCTTTTTGTGCATTTTGCAACATACCTAAAATATTTGTAAATCCTCCTCCACCAGCTTGTGCACCACCAAAAAGTTTTGACAATAACCCACCGGATTGACCCATAACCCCTTGTTGAAGAGGCAAATTGCTTAACTGGCTTGCACCACCTTGAAGCATACCTCTAGTTAGCATAGAGGCTCCAGGAGATACTGGTGGCATTTGCGGCGTTGGCATTGGAAACATATGCTCCATCCTTTCGTAAAAACGTCGTTCCTCTACAAATAGGTATATGCACTAAGAGATATCTGTGTGCTTCTTTCTATGATATATTGCAAAATTTGTAGCAATTTTGATTTTATGATAATAATGGTATAGTATTATGGCTAGGATACTAGTACAGAGTAGAGTTAATATTAGGTAGGAGAATGTATATGAGCACTAAATCAAATTTTGAAAGATTTCAGTTAAAGCCATTTATTATTGAGGCCTTAACTGAGCAACGCTTCTTTATGCCAACGGAAATACAAGAAAGATTAATTCCAGCAATTATTTCTGGTAAAGATGTCATTGGACAATCACAAACTGGTTCTGGAAAAACATTGGCATTTTTAATTCCGATTGTTGAGCGTATTGATGTGACAAAAGAAGAAGTACAAGCTGTTATTACAGCACCGACAAGGGAATTGGCTGGACAAATTTTTGCTGAATTAGAAAAAATTCTCAAGAATGCAAATGGTGAGGTGTCAGCGAAGCTTATTGTCGGTGGTACTGACAGGTTACGTGAAATTGGAAGACTAAAAACGCAACCGCAAATAGTAGTTGGTACACCAGGCAGAATTTATGACATGGTTGAAGAGCAGGCGTTAAAAGTCTATACAACTGAAATGTTAGTCGTCGATGAGGCAGATCAAATGCTTGATATGGGTTTCATTGAAGAAGTAGATAAAATTGCTTCAAGAATGGGCGAAGTTTTACAAATGTTAGTTTTTTCTGCTACTATTCCAGAAAAACTACAGCCATTCTTAAAAAAATATATGAATAATCCACGTCATGTACAAGTAGATCCTCATCAAACAACAGCTGAGAGAATAGAGCATTTTTTATTACCTGCAAGGCACAGAGATAGACTAAAACTAGTGGTCGATGTAGCTAAGAAGTATAACCCATATTTTGCGATTATCTTTGCCAACACAAAAGAACAAGTTGATGAAGTTGCCGATGCAATGCTTCAAGCAGGCCTTAATGTCGAAAGGATCCATGGCGGGTTACTACCAAGGCAAAGAAAGCAAGTGATGAAAGAAGTTAATGCTGGGAAAGTTCAGTACTTAGTTGCTTCTGATTTAGCTGCTCGCGGAATTGATATCAAAGGTGTTACTCACATTATTAATTATGAGCTACCTAAAAATGATTTGGATTGGTATGTACACCGTGTAGGTAGATCTGCTCGAGCTGGCGAATCAGGGATTGCTTTATCTATTTACGAAGAGAAGGATGAAGCATCAATTCAAAAATTAACAGATCGAAAAATTCGTTTTACTTATGTGGATCTAAAAAATGGTGAATGGGTAGAATTAGAAAACAAAGTTAGACGCCATGTTAGAAAAACTACACTTGTAACCCCTACTGGTACAAAAAAAGGTACAGTTTTAGCCAATACAGGTGGAAAAGCGAAGGCTAAACCGAAAAAAGTGAAGCCGTCATATAAGAAAAGAGCTAGATGGGCTCAAGAAAAAATTGACCAGAAAGCTAGAAGAAAAAATAAGAAATAGTAAACATATAAAGGAGAAATTGAGAGGATGAAATTAGGTTCACACGTATCCATGAGCGGTAAAAAAATGTTCCTTTCTTCCGTAGAGGAAGCACTTTCATATGGGGCTAACACGTTTATGATTTACACAGGTGCTCCTCAGAACACAAGGAGAAAGCCAATTGAAGAGTTAAATATACCTGCAGGTCTAGCACATATGCTTGAGCATGGGGTTGAAGATGTGATTGTTCATGCACCTTATATCATTAACATTGGAAATTCACAAAAACCAGAAACATTTGAACTGGGTGTAAATTTCTTACGCTCAGAAATTGCCCGGACGCATGAGCTTGGTGCAAAACAAATTGTCTTACATCCTGGTGCGCATGTGAATGCCGGTGCTGATGTTGGAATTAAAAAAATCATTGAAGGTCTAAACGAAGTTTTAGAAAAAGATCAAGAAGTACAAATTGCATTAGAAACAATGGCGGGGAAAGGGTCTGAATGTGGTAGAAGTTTTGAGGAACTTGCTGAAATTATTAGCGGGGTTCACTTCAATGATAAACTATCAATTTGCTTGGATACTTGTCACGTTCATGATGCTGGTTATAATATTGTTGAAGATTTTGATGGTGTACTAAATGAATTTGATAAAATTATTGGAATTGATCGTTTAAAAGTCCTTCACATAAATGATAGTAAGAATGAACGTGGAGCAAAAAAAGATCGTCATGAGAATATCGGCTTTGGTCATATTGGCTTCGACGCATTATGTTACATTGTTCATCATCCACAACTAGTCAATGTACCGAAAATTTTAGAAACACCGTTCGTTGGAGAAGACAAAAAAGATACGAAACCACCATATAAACATGAAATTGCCATGTTACGAAGTAAAACATTTGACCCAGAATTACACCTGAAAATAATGGCATAAATGAACAAAAACCTCCCAGTATTTAGGGAGGTTTTTGTTTTTCACTGTTTAAATGGCTATTAATAAGATTTTGAGAGTGCCAGCATATTGCACTTATAAGTACTTATCATATTGCTTTAACATTTCATTCATTTGCTTTTCGGTCTTGGCGTCTACCTGTTGTTTAATTTTCGCTAATATTCTTTCTCTTTGCCCTAGGTTTGTAACATCAATGTTTTCAGATCGTAGGATAGCAATGATTTTTTGTGCTTGATTATCAGTAATAGTAAATTGATATTGCCTTGCTAATTGGATGAGTTCATCTTTTTTTATAGTATTAAGCTTGTGATTTACCATTTGTATGATAAAAGGGTTCATTTGGGTTATTCCTCCTTTATTAATAATTTCAATCTGTTTATTTTATGTATAGAAACCTAGGATTGTGACCAAAAATTTCTGAAGCGAATTTATGCTTGGTAATAGAAGAAAAATGTTTGCAAAATGGAGGAGAACCTTCTATAATTTAGGTTAAGTTAAAAATGTTTCCTGTAGGAAACATTTTAATATTGAGGCAATAAGGGTATGCACATTTATATCCGTTAAACATATATTAAAATTGATTAGTTTAATAGAGTGCATGAACAAAATTGATAAAGTTCGTTATTACTTTATGAGTTTGCTAAGAGTAAACTTGGTTCTTAAATAAACATGATTATGGAGGAGGACCTGCGATGGCTGCTAATCATCCTGAAATTAAAGTTGAGAGTCTCTCGGTTAACTACGATGGACATCACGCACTAAAAAATATAAATTTCAGCTTTCAGAGTGGTCAGCTAGTTGGAATAATTGGCCCTAATGGTGCTGGAAAATCGACTCTAATAAAAGCGATACTTGGGTTAGAGAAACATATTGGTGAAATTGAGATTTTCGGCAAAACGATTAAAGAGATGAGAAAGAAAATATCATATGTCCCACAACGGAGTGCAATTGATTTTGATTTTCCTGTTTTGGTAGAAGATGTTGTACTTATGGGAAGATATTCATTTATTCCTTGGTACAAAAGAGCTAGTCTAAAAGATAAAGAGATAGCAAAAGAAGCTCTTGAGAAGGTTGGTATGACTGAATTTGCAAAACGACAGATAGGTCAACTTTCAGGTGGTCAGCAACAACGTGTTTTTATCGCAAGAGCATTAACGCAACAAGCAGACATTTTTTTCTTAGATGAACCTTTCGTAGGAATAGATGCTACATCAGAGGAAATCATTGTTAAGCTTTTACGACAACTTCAGCGTGATGGGAAAACAATTTTTGTTGTACATCATGATTTAAGTAAAGTAGAGAAATATTTCGATCAGCTTTTACTCTTAAATCAGGAGCTAATCGGAGCAGGAAAAGTTGCAGATATCTATAAACCTGAATTACTTTCTGCTGCTTATAAAGGAAGTATTACAATGTTTGGGAATAAGGATAACGTGATGGTGGTGAGCAATTAATGCAAGAGATAATGAGTTTTATCGATCAGGTATCTAGATATCAATATTTACAGAATGCTTTAATTGCAGCTATACTGGTTGGCCTTATTTGTGGTATTATTGGCTGTTTTATTATTTTAAGGGGAATGGCTTTAATGGGTGATGCAATTTCCCATGCTGTGTTACCAGGAGTTGTTATTGCGTATATGCTTGGAGCTAGTTTTTTTGTTGGTGCAGTAATCACTGGGGTATTAACGGCATTGGGGATTGGCTATATTTCTCAAAATAGTAGAATAAAAGATGACTCTGCCATAGGAATCATGTTTACAGCTATGTTTGCTTTTGGTGTAGTTTTAAACTCTTCGTTAAGAGGAACGAGCGTAGACCTATGGCATATCCTATTCGGTAATGTCTTAGCGGTATCTAGAGCAGATTTATGGGTAACATTTGGAATGAGTATATTTGTTGTTTTAATGGTTATTCTGTTCTATCGACCATTGTTGCTAAGTACGTTTGATCCTACGATGGCTAAAGCAACTGGGTTACCTGTAAAGTTTATTCACTATATGTTAATGCTTCTTTTATCCTTAGTTACAGTTGTTTCTTTACAGGCAGTAGGAATTATCCTCGTGGTTGCAATGTTAATAACCCCGGGGGCAACGGCCTACTTATTATCAGATAGGCTTTCTGTCATGCTTGTTCTCTCTGCCTTTTTTGGTATCTTTTCAGGAGTTGTGGGGTTATTCTTCTCAGTCATATTTGATGTAAGTTCTGGGTCGACAATTGTTTTAATAGCTTCATTGCTTTTTGGTTTAGCGTTTTTCTTTTCACCAAAACAAGGTGTCGTTTGGAAGTTATTACGATCAAAGCTTCAACAAAATTCATAAAATATAAGAAAAGCGAAGGGATACAATCCTTCGCTTTTTTCTTTCTCAATTGTCTTCGAAATATTTGGCGGCCAAGCGGTAAAAGATTAATTGACTTTGAATTTCTAAGTCATGGACCCCTTTTTTTATATATTTATATGTTCCGTCTTTATCTTGTTGTCTTGCTTTTACGTTGTCTCTAATTGTAATCTCCAAAATATCTTTAATTCTTTTCTTTAGTCTATCTTCGTTTATTGGAAAAAGAATTTCCACTCTCTTTTCCATATTCCTTGTCATCCAGTCAGCAGAAGATAGGTAAGTAGAATTCTTTCCACCATGGTGAAAGTAAAAGACACGACTATGTTCAAGGAAACGATCAACAATACTTCGGACAGAAATATTTTCACTAACTCCAGGTATACCAGGCCTTAAGCAACATATCCCTCTAATAATTAAGTCGATACTGACCCCAGCTTGACTTGCTTCATAAAGCTTCATAATTATTGGTTTATCCGTTAGAGAATTCATTTTTGCGATGATCTTTCCGTTTCCTTTTTGTTTGTGACAAGCAATTTCTTCATCAATTAAGTGTAAGAGTGATTCTCTAATTTCAAAGGGAGCTGTAGATAAGTAGTTCCAAGCAGGTTTTTCACTAAAGCCACTTAAATAATTAAAGAAATTGGTTGCATCTATCCCAAATTTTTCATCACAAGTCAGCAGACCCATATCAGTATAGAGCTTTGCAGTTGTATCATTATAGTTACCAGTCCCTAAATGAACAAAACGTTGAATATGACCTTGATCGTGTCTAACGATTAGTATAATTTTACTATGTGTTTTTAATCCGGTAATGCCATAAATGACATGTACTCCAGACTTCTCTAATTTCTTTGCCCATTGAATGTTATTTTCCTCATCGAAACGAGCTTTCAGCTCAACAAGTACAGTGACTTGTTTTCCGTTTTCAGCTGCTCTTGCTAAGGCATTAATGATGGGGGAGTCTCCACTGACACGATATAGAGTTTGTTTAATAGCCAACACATTAGGATCTTCTGCAGCCGTCGCAATAAAATCAATGATTGGCTGAAATGACTCATAAGGATGATGTAAAAAAATATCTCTCTTTAAGATGGCTTCAAAAATATTCTCATCACTTGCTAAATCTTCTGGCGGTTGAGGAACTAGAGTCTCGTTTACTAAATAATCATGCTCTGCCCCGACATAAGCATAAAATTTATATAAGAAAGTTAGGTCGAGGGGGCCATTAAAAGAGTAGACATCCTTTTCCTTTAATTCTAAGACGTCCAACAAAAATGGTAAAACCTTCTCAGACATTTTTCCACTTTGCATTTCTAGACGAACGGCGGATCCCCATTTCCGTTTTTTTAATTCTTTTTCAATTTCTCTTAATAAGTCTCTAGCGCCTTCCTCGTGTATGGTTAAATCAGCATTTCTTGTAATTCTAAATGGGGATACAGAGAGAACATCATATCCCTTAAAAAGCTTATAAATAAAATGACTAATGATATCTTCAAGCAAAATAAATTGTTTTTGCTCGTTTGCAGGTGGGATAGGAATAAATCGGGTTAGTACACCTGGAACCTGGACAATCGCCAATTTTTCTTTTTTTTGATTAGGCTTTTTTAATAATACAGCTAGGTTTATACTCTTATTTAGGAGCATTGGGAAAGGGCGGTATGCATCAATTGCCATTGGTGTTAACACAGGTAATATATACGTATCAAATCGATCCTGAAGAAATTTTAATTGTTCATTATTACATTGCTCGATGGCTAGAAATTGAAACCCTTCTTGATATAACATTGGAACAAGAGTTTCTGTATAGAGTCGATCTTGTAATGATACAATTCGGTGATTTAGAGCAGAAATTCTTTCAAGTTGTTCACGAGGGGTTAACCCAGCTTTGTTCTCAGGTTTATTAAAACCTGCTTTTACCTGATCCTTTAATCCTGCCACCCGTACCATAAAAAATTCATCTAGGTTAGAACTAAAGATAGCCAAAAACTTTAACCGTTCTAATAAGGGATTTCGCTCATCTATTGCTTCTTCTAAAACCCTTTCATTAAAGCGGATCCAACTGAGTTCGCGGTTATTATAATAAATAGGATTATTCAAATCGATCTCATTAGTAAGAGGACTTGAATTTTCGATCATCAAAATCCACCTTTCCAATCATTGGGTATAGGACTTCTATTATTTTACCAAATATTCTTTAAGACTTTTGTAAATTATATGTTAATTTTTACAAAATAGGAGTTCTATTCGCCGTTTAACCACTTTTTCGAGATGTTTTTTATATTTCTTAGCCTGACTTATTTCGAAATATGCATCTTGATTATGATGTAACTTTAATTCCATCATTTCATTCGATTTTTCTGTTATATGAACTGAAGTAAAAACTTCGCGTTTTGTTCGATTTAAACCGTAGGAAAACTTAAGGATTGCACCTAATAGCTCAATTGTGTCAATCTCATCTCTTTGAAACCAGTCGGTATATGGCTTTAAATAGTTTTGCAGGGTCGCTTTTGATTTAAAAGAAGCAATTAAAGCAATCTTCAATCTTTCTATATGTGTAATTCCATCAATTGATAAGTTTGTTAGTAAATAAAAGGTATGCTGGCTACTTGCTTCATGACTAATAAATTCACCGATATAAAGAACTCGACAGCTTAAATGAAGTAGACGTAAATCCTCCTTAGTTAAGTGGTTAAAGAGCTGAGTCATGTCATCAAATAAGTTGGTCGCAATTTTGGATATGTATTTAACATGTTGAATGTTTATCTCGTAATTTCTCGTCAGTTGATATATGCTTTCTTCTGCAACATTTGGAAATTGCGTTATGTTATTCTGGTTAAAAAGCTCATCATAAAACAGCCCATCCCTTAAACCCTTATTACTCATGATAAAGCTCTTTGAACTAGTAACCTCCATCAACATAATAATTGCTTCAGCCGCTGGAATGATAATATCAGCCCTATCTTTAGAGAGACCCTCTACAAACTGTCTTTCTTTTAAAGAAAGTTTGCCTAAGGTATTAATGATCTCTTTTAAATTCTCAAAGTCCATTTCATATTGATGTAATCCAGATAACGGATAATTTTTACTTCTCTGATGGATAAGAGATAGATTTCTCGCACTACCACCAATACCCACTAGTGGAAGATCGAGTTGCTTAAGCCAATGTAAGGTTTCAAATTGTGTTTTTAAGTATCCTCTAAGGTTCTCTAATTCTTCTTTTGTTGGGATTTCATTTTGAATAAACTTTTGCTTTAAAGAAATGGCTCCGAATGGAAAGCTATGATAGTGCAGTAACTTTCTATTTTTAAATAAAGTTACCTCTGTACTGCCTCCACCGATGTCAATTGTTATCCCATCGTTAATACTCGTGGAATTTGTTACGGCTAAAAAGCCAAAATAGGCTTCCTCATATTCTGATAACACGCGAATTGAAAAATCAGTTTGTTCAGCGATTTTTTTTAGTATTGCTTGTTGATTTTTGGCCTGCCTGATAGCTGCTGTGGCCACACACTTTATAATTGAAAGATTATATGTACGAGTAATCTCTTGGAATTGCTTTAATGTGTTGAGTAAGACACTTACTCCTTTATCTGAAAGTTCTCCGTCCTCAGTAATATGGCTACTTAACCGTGCTACTACTTTTAAATTCTGTATTTCCTTATAGTAGCCTACCCCGTCTAATTGAAAAATCACGAGACGTATTGAATTAGAGCCTATATCAATGAGTGCGATTGACTGTTCTTGTGTCATGGCAGTAACCTCCTAAACTTCCTAATTGGAAAAGGAATGATATTAATTATACAATACTATAATGGAAAGGGTGTATCGTTTACAACAGCCTGATTAGTAATGTATACTACGAATGGACAAAACGGAATGATTCTTAAATTTTTATTGTTTGTAAAACAATGGCATGATCGAGAAAAGCAGAGTGATCCTCTGCTTTCTATATTATCTAGGTTGACATGGTTGTTTGTTAAAAAAACAAGTATTTCTTTAGTATCTTTCAGTGGGGGATAGGATTTTATGTGTAGTGAGTTAAAAAACAATGAGAATGTCATTGATATACAGTCGTTAACGTTTAAATATGGTACGAGAACCGTATTGGATAATATTAACTTGCAGGTGAAAAAAGGAGCCTTTTTAGGACTAGTTGGACCAAATGGTTCTGGTAAATCTACATTACTTAAATGTATTTTAGGTCTCTTGCAACCCTCTAGTGGAAATATTAAACTTTTTGGTAAGTCAAGTCATAAATTCAAGGATTGGGATAAGATTGGTTTTGTATCTCAAAAAGCAAATAGTTTCAATACGGGATTTCCTGCAACGGTTTATGAAGTGGTTTCAATGGGCTTATTTGGAAAAGTTGGGTTGTTTCGTTTTTTAACAAAACAACATAAGGAGAAAGTAAAGGAAGCGATTGAGTTAGTTGGTCTGTCTGAATACATGAAACAAAACATAGGTGAACTTTCTGGTGGCCAGCAACAGCGGGTGTTTATTGCTAGGGCACTTGTTAGTGACCCTGAGCTAATCATTTTGGATGAACCAACCGTGGGCGTAGATATACATTCAGTGAACAACTTCTATGCAATGCTGAGTCAGTTAAATCAAATGGGGATTACCCTTCTTTTGGTAACTCATGATGTATCTGGGATGACAAATCATGTAAATGCAGTTGCTTGCTTAAATAGACATCTACATTTTCACGGGAATACAAAGGATTTTCAAGAAAATCATAAGTTGTCCGCATTTCATGGGCAAGAAGTTCATTTACTTGTTCATAATCACTCTACTCGCGGAGGTGAGTAGAATGGAATTTATTTCAGTTTTTTTACAATATGAATTTTTAAGGAACGCCTTCTTTACAGGAATCATGGTTGGATTTCTAGCGCCTATATTAGGTGTGTTCTTAGTTGTTAGGAGATTAGCATTAATTGCCGATGCATTATCGCACATTACCCTCGCAGGAATTGCAGGGAGCCTTCTTCTAGGGAAGCATATCCTATTTTTTGCTGGTCTTAACCCTCTATATCTAGGTATTATTTTTTCAGTAGGGGGGGCTTTACTCATTGAGAAATTAAGAACAGTGTACAAATCCTACCAAGAACTTTCAATCCCTATTATTCTTTCTGGAGGAATTGGGTTGGGCGTAGTGTTTATATCGTTAGCAGACGGTTTTAATACTGACCTTTTTAACTACTTATTCGGAAGTGTCATTGCTGTTACAAGATCAGACCTCTGGACAATTTCATTTATCACAGCAGTTGTTACAGTATTATTAATTTTCTTTTATAAAGAATTATTCTTTTTATCTTTTGATGAGGAACAAGCGATCGTTTCTGGTATTAATAAGAAGCTGGTTCATTTAGTTTTCATTATTATGGTAGCTCTGGTAATTGCTTCCTCAATGAGAATTGTTGGTATCCTTCTTGTTTCTTCGCTTATGACATTACCTGTTGCAGCGAGTATGCGAATTGCAAAAGGCTTTAAGCAAATGTTTGTATATTCTATCCTATTTGGTGAATTATCAGTTATTATAGGATTAATCAGTGCTTACCACCTTGATTTAGCACCTGGAGGGACAATTGTTGTAACTGCTGTTATTATTTTAATTATAGCTATCATTTGGAAGAAGTTTCGTAAATAGAGGGGGCTTTTTTGTATGGATGTAACGAAGGCATTATTGCTTTTAAAAGAAAAAGGGTACAAGCATACGGGGAAAAGAGAACAAATGCTTCAACTGTTTTCCGATCAAAAAAGATACATTGCAGCGAAGGATGTTTTAGAAGCAATGCAGGGTGACTATCCAGGATTATCGTTTGATACCATTTATAGGAATTTATCTACTTTCGTGGATTTAGGAATATTAGAAATGACAGAATTAGATGGTGAGAAAAAATTCAGGTTTAGTTGTGCCATTGATGGTCATCATCATCATGTGATTTGTTTATCATGTGGCAAAACAAAACACGTTCACCTTTGTCCAATGGATGATTTTAGCGATACGAAGGATTTTAAGATAGTTGGACATAAATTTGAAGTTTATGGTTATTGTAGTGAATGTATATAAAAATAGTAAAAAGTTCTTCCTTAAAAAGGAGGAACTTTTTTACTATTTTATTATTTTGGCAGAAGACCCCCACTTCAAATTTTCAATAGAAAATTAAGTGGCGGGTAGTTCACTTTAACCAGTTATTAACCCATGTGGAAGCTTCATTCCAGTCTTTTACCCTAATCACTTGATGAGGGACTGGGTCTTGGTTATAGGGGGTATCTATTAGGATAACCGGAATTTTACACTCTTCAGCAATATCGCATGCATTATCATGTTTATCTTCAAAAAAGATATCAATATCATTCTTCCTAATGGCATTGAGCTTATCATGTTGACCAAGCAGCTCTATTTGATGAAATGGAATGTTATTTTTTTTAAACCAATTTTCTGTTACTTCAAAAAGATGATTTCCACGTGCACTAATGTACGTGAAATGGTGTGTATCCTGCCAATTCTTAATAGCTTCAGTAAAGAAATTAGCAATTTTTGCATTAGCATAAATAATTGGTTCATGTTTAGACATCCATTGCCAAAACTCTTCTTTAGTAACATTTAATATAGCTGATATTTCGTATTGCGTAATGTCTGACAGGGATATATTTGTTTGAAAGTGTTCATTTAAATATGGAATAAATGTTTCTGGACAGGTAACTGTTCCATCGATATCTAGTCCAAAGCGCATTTGTTTATTCATCTTAAGACCACCAATCATAATTCTTTACTACTTCTATCATAGCACATTCCTTAATATGAAATCATTAACATCTATATATCCTATTGACTGTGTAATACTAAAACTGCTCCTGAAAAAGAAAGTGAGGGATGACGATGACTGATATGAATAACAACATGAACAACAATAGGTTCAACAACGGAAGATTTAACAACAATGGAACAATGAACAACACCAATCAGGATAATCGATCTCTTCGTTTGGAGAATGAAGAGAGAGACGAAAATCCAAATGGTGTAACATCCGCTGATTATCCTATTGGTGATCATCGAGAAGAAACAGCAGCTGAGTTTGCACCTCAACGCGGTTTCGTTGGAGAGCGTCCTTTTGCTGAAAATGTTGATGAGGAGATTGAAGCCGACAGGGACAATGAAGTAACTGAAGGAAGAGGAGTAGGGGCATTTGCCATTGTACTCTCAATTATTTCTTTGTTCTTCTTACCTGTGATTTTAGGAGCAGCAGGTATTATTGTTGGGTTTATCGCTCGTCGTAACGGAGCAACTGGTCTTGGAAACTGGGCTATTGGTATCGGTGCAGTTTCAATTGTCTTGACGTTGTTTTTCTCACCATTTTTCTAATGTGACAACAGGTACAAAATAAAGAAGAGGCAAACTTTTGATAAGTTTGCCTCTTTTTGATCTATATATTATTTTTTGCCATTTTTTCAGCAGCAATAAGATCAATTTCTTTTTTTAGTTCTTCGACCATAATGGCCTCAGGTACCTTTCGGACAATTTCACCATGTCTGAATAACAATCCTTCGCCTCTCGCACCAGCAATTCCAATATCAGCCTCTCGAGCTTCACCAGGTCCGTTTACTGCACACCCGAGTACTGCCACTTTAATTGGTGCTTTAATCTTCGAAATATAATCTTCAATTTCATTTGCAATACTAATTAGGTCAATTTCAATACGTCCACAAGTAGGACAAGAGATAAGTGTTGCTGCATTGGCAGCAAGGCCAAATGATTTTAACAATTCTCTGGCAACTTTTACTTCTTCAACCGGATCGGCACTTAATGAAATACGAACTGTGTTACCAATTCCCATGTGAAGTAGGACTCCAAGACCTGCTGCACTTTTGATTGTTCCAGCAAATAATGTTCCTGACTCAGTAATTCCTAAATGAAGAGGATAGTCAAATGCTTTCGCAGCTTTTTCATACGCTTCAATAGCCAAATTGACGTCAGATGCTTTCATCGAAACTATGATGTCATAAAAGTCTAGATCTTCAAGAATTTTTATATGATGAAGAGCACTTTCCACCATCCCATCTGCAGTAGGATAGCCGTATTTCTCAATAATTCGCTTTTCTAACGACCCAGCATTTACGCCGATACGGATTGGAATACCTTTTTCTTTTGCTGCTTTAACGACAGCTTCTACTTTTTCTCGTCTTCCAATATTTCCAGGATTAATTCGAATTTTATCAGCGCCGCCTTCAATTGCCTTTAAAGCGAGCTTGTAGTCGAAGTGTATGTCAACTACTAAAGGGATATTAATTCTTTTTTTAATTTCGCTAATTGCTTCAGCAGCTCGCATATCTGGGCAAGCAACACGAACAACCTGGCAACCAGCTTCTTCTAATCGTAATATTTCAGCAACAGTAGCTTCTACGTCATGTGTTTTTGTTGTTGTCATACTTTGAATGACAACTTCGTTATTACCACCAATTGTTAATGGACCTACTTTAATTGGCTTCGTTTTCGTTCTATGAATAATTTGGGTCATCTTTGAAATTCGCCCCTTCTAATGGTAAGAATTTAGAAACGTAAGCATGAGATATTTTTACTTAAGTTCAAAATTACTTTCATTTTATCAATGAAGAGGAATGTTTGGCAAGAAGGAAGTAGATAATTATTTTCGGTATACTGGAAAATAGTAAGCTTTACCAGTTTGTATTTTACTTGCATTTGTACCAGGATTTAAGGTTTCGAAATCCAAAACAATTTGCTGAATTGTAGCATTAACAGGTTCTCCATGGAGTTCCTCGACGATGGAAAGTACCGTGTATCCTGGTTCAACGACGATAAGCTCTGCTGGTATTTGGAATGTAGTTTGCTCAGGAACTTCAATCATAGGGCTAGTTTCTGCTGCAAAAGTACTCGTGGGTAACGTACCAATTTTAAGGTCAAAATAAATGCTATATATAGAAATTAGTAACAAAACTGGTATTAGTAACTTTTTCATAAATTTTAATCCCCTTTGTTATTTTTTTAATAGGCTGTTTTCGCAAAGTTTGTTGCTTTCGTAAAAATCCCAAAAGCCGGATTTTTACACAAATTACTAAGAATTTACCATTAATTTAGTAAGTACTGCTCTTTTCTTACATAATTTATTGGCTCATATCTCCATCTAGGTATTTACCCGATTATTTTAGGATAAAAAAGCCACAATGTTTACGAAAAGAGCCTTTTAATAAAAAATAGAATGGACAAGCTGTTAATTCAACGTATGCTTGTCCAACTACCGATATGACCATTTTTTAGTTTTTGTATGAAAGAAAGTTTGAACAAAGGGTATAAAAGCGAAATGTTACATAATATAAGATCTAATTGCGAGAAAAATAGGACAAAGGTCACTTCTTATTTCATTAGAAAAAGTGTTCTATTACAAGTAATATGTTTTATATTAAAAGGTCTATGGAAAGGAGTACATAATGAAAAAACTATCCCTGCTTATATTGATAGGATTTTTTAGCTTGTTTATTCCTAGTGCAGCATTAGGAGATGCTGTAGTAGGGGAGGTAATTGTAACACTAGGTGAGAATTTATCAGTTGACCAGCAAAGACTACTTCTTCAAGAAATGGATGTTGCTGAGGATGTACCAATTATTTTTGTTACAAACCAAGAAGAGCATCAATATTTAGGAAATTATATTAGTAAACAAAAAATTGGAACTAGAGCAATCTCTTCTGCAAGAATTACCATGTTAGAAGCTGGTGCAGGAATAACCGTCCGAACCAACAATATTGATTGGGTGTCTGAGGGGATGTATGCAAATGCCTTAGTTACCGCGGGTCTAACAGATGCAGATATATATGTAACAGCACCATTTAAAGTTTCTGGTACTGGTGCCTTAACTGGCATAATCAAAGCCTATGAAATTTCTGCTGAAATTGAAATTCCTGAAGAACAAAAACAAGTCGCTAATGAGGAAATGGTTAAGACTGCAGAACTTGGTGACCGCTTCGGATTTGAACAAGCAACAGAATTAATGACTAGAATTAAAGAAGAAATTGCGAAAAATCCAGTGACAACTGATGCCGAATTGCGTGACTTAATTCTAAGAGTAGCAAAAGAACTTGGGATTACTTTGACTGATGAGGAATTGAATGGTTTAGTTTCCTTATTTAATCGCATGAAAGACCTAAATATCGATTGGAACCAAGTTCAAAACCAAATAGGAAAAATTCGTGACAACTTAGGGGATTTCTTAAGTAGGGAAGATACACAAACATTTATTGGTAAGTTTCTTGAAGTTATCTCGGAATTAATTAATGTAATTAAAGGTTGGTTTACAAAAGGGTAAACCATAAAGAGGGTCTACTTCTAAAAGAAGTTTGACCCTCTTTTCGAGTTCAAATAATTTTAGTAACCAGTATGATAAACTTTAAGCATATGTAAACAATAATGATTAAATAGAAATCTTTTTGGTTTCAAATTGTTTAAAAGAAAAGCTAGTTTTCTGGTTAGTTTTATGACCTTTATTTTTGGGTATATTGACTTTTTTCAAAATTACACCACCTCTTTAGCTAGTATGCCATCTATGTTTCAAAACATTAATAAATTTTTGAAACAAATTGTAATGCTAATACGTAAGTAAGAGTAAAGAAACGTTAATTTCAAAGGAGTGATAAAAAGATGGATATTCTAAATATAGCAAGTGTAGGCTTTTTAGTCGTATTCATAGGATCACTATTTTTATTTGGTGAACTTCTTGTAAAAGTTAAAGGTTTATTCGCAATTATTGGCATTGGCATTATGGCCATGTATTTTTCGTTTCATATTACAGTAGGATCTGGGATGGGTTTATGGGTTGCTCTTCTATATATTTGTGGGATTTTCTTAATTGTAATCGATGGAAAATTCATTACAGATGGGACAATTGCCATATTAGGAATTTTCTTAATGATTTTAGGGATAGCCATTCCTACACCTAGCATTGTTTATGGCTTTCTTGTAGCAATGGCGCTAATATTAGGCGCAATCTCTTCAAGTTTTTTTATTAAAGTTTTTCCACCAAGAAATATATGGTCAAAAATGACCCTTAAAGATCGCTTAACAGGAGATTTGGGCTATAACTCCTTAAATGCATCTTATAAGGATTTAGTTGGAAAAATAGCAATAACTGCAACACCTTTTCGGCCAATTGGTACAATTGAACTAGATGGGAAATTCTATAGTGCTACGAGTGATAGTCAATGGGTAGATGCCAAAACAAAAGTTGAAATTATTTCTGTTGATGGAACAAGAATTGTTGTAAAAAAAATAGATAATGAAAGTAAAAACGAGTAGTGCCCTTGGGCACTACTCGTTTTTTTAATACTTATCAAGCGAATCTTGTTTTTCTAATTCTTCTTGCTTGGGTTTAGGTATTTCTTTAAAGATTAAGTAAAGCATAATTACTGCCACTACCCAATAAAGAGTAAATGAAATTGGAATTTGGATACGTAAAGCATCTGTAACTGCAAAGAAAACAGTTGGTAGTGTTACTGCATATGCAGATAATATCCAAATTTGTTTATAGGATAAAGTGGCTTCCGAAGTTTTCTTCATAATTAATCCAAATAAGGTTAATACGAAAATACCAATAAACTTTAATGCTGTTAAAACTAAATATAAGATCAATACGATCATGCTAATAATTAAAGGAAGGAGATCTACAACTGTTTCAGTTAGTTCTTCCACTTGTTGCTTACTCATATTAATATTACCTAGATCACGATAGCGAAATGATTCAGCAACACCTTCAGATACTAGCACTGCTTCGGTTTCTAATAAGGCTAGTACATTATTGTAGCGGTTTTCAATTTCAGCTTTTGTCAACGTCCCCGTTGTATCAAAAATAACCATATCACCATTTTGAGTAAGATAGATCGGCTCTTCGATGTCAGAAATTAAAATACTGTTTCTAAGTTCAAAGTCAGGCAGCTCATCCCTAAGATCAGCTTGAAATTGTTGTACTGTTGTTGATATCGTTGTTGCTAGTTGATAGGCTGTAATCGATGTAGTAATAAGCATCAACACGAAAACATACAGTATTGTTTTTCCTATTCCTTGAAAACGGAATTTAGCGACAGTTGGTGGCGAATAAATGCTTTTAATGAATTGTTGGAAAATATTCATTCTCCTACTCCTTTTTATAGTTTATTTTCTATTGTAAGAATCTTAGACTACGGTATATTTTACAGAAAGTTTAACAGCCTAACAAGTACACATTATTGAATCAGACATGTTTTTAAAGCGCGAGTAGGTTTACACTTTATTCATAAAGGCTGTTTTCGCAAAGTTTGTTGCTTTCGTAAAAATCCCAAAAGCCGGATTTTTACACAAATTACTAAGAATCCACCACTAATTTAGTAAGTAATGCTCTTTTCTTACATAATTTATTGGCTGATATCTTCATCTAGGGTATTTTTCCGATAATTTTAGGATAGAAAAGCCACAATGTATACGAAAAGAGCCTTCATAAAAGCCAATAAAGATAAATATTCGTTAAAATCTTTACAAAATCTTTACAAAACGTTAATGTTTTTTCAACAAAAAACAAGTATGCTTGTTAAGAATTGTCGAAAAAAGAAGAAAACAATTGAAGGGGCGAATTTTTTTGGATATTCAACAAATACTGTTCATGTTTTTTGGAGGTCTTGGGATTTTTCTATTTGGAATTAAATTTATGGGAGATGGCCTTCAAAAAGTAGCTGGAGATAGACTAAGGGACATCTTAGATAAATTTACATCAAATCCGGTAATGGGAGTAATTGCGGGTATTATCGTAACTGTTGCTTTACAAACAAGTACAGGAACAACTGTTTTAACGATTGGATTAGTTAATGCAGGCTTTATGACGCTAAAACAAGCAATCGGGGTTATCATGGGTGCCAACATTGGTACAACAGTTACTGCATTTATTATCGGTTTTAAAATACAGGCATATGCTTTACCGATTATCGCGGTTGGGACATTTTTTATCTTTTTCATCAAGAATAAAAAAGCACAAAATTATGGACAAGTTATCTTTGGTTTTGGAGCTTTATTCTACGGTCTAAGCTTAATGGGGGATGCGATGAAGCCGCTTCGTACTCTTCAGGCCTTTATGGACTTAACAGTTAGCATGAGTGACAATCCAATATTAGGTGTCGTAATAGGTACAGTGTTTACCATGATTGTACAGAGTTCTTCAGCTTCAATTGGATTGTTACAGACCTTGTATGATCAAGGAGCCATGGATTTATGGGCAGCTTTACCTGTTCTATTTGGTGATAACATTGGGACTACGATTACAGCAGTTCTTGCATCTTTAGGAGCTTCAATTGCAGCTAGGAGAGCGGCATTAACACATGTAATCTTTAACTTAATCGGAACTGTAATCATTTTAATTATATTAACACCATATACACATTTCATTGCGTATATAGGTCAAGCACTTGAACTTAATCGTCCTATGCAAATTGCATTTGCACACGGAATATTTAACTTTGCTAACGTTCTAATTCAGTTACCATTTGTTGCTGTCTTAGCGCTAATCGTCACGAAAATAATTCCAGGTAAAGACTCAGCGATTGAATATAAAGCACAGCATTTAGACCCGCTGTTCATTCAGCAGTCACCTGTAATTGCCCTTGGACAAGCGAAAAAAGAAGTTATAAGAATGTCTGAATTTGCTGAGCAAGGATTAATTGAAGCTAGTCAATACGCCAAAAATAATCAAAAGAAACATGCAGAACTGACTGTTCAGTTTGAAGATGCTATAAACAATCTTGATCGAAAAATTACCGATTACCTGATTTTAATTTCTGCTAAATCTTTATCAGCAGCAGATTCAGAACTTCATTCCATGTTAATGGACACCGTTCGTGACATCGAGCGAGTTGGTGACCATATGGAAAATATCGTTGAATTAATCGATTATAAAATAACGAATAAAGTAACAATTTCAGATAAAGCAATGAGTGATTTGGACGAAATGTTTAATCTAACTATTTCAACATTACAGCAGGCGATTAAGTCACTTGAGAATAATGATATTATTGAAGCCCGCTCAGTGTTGTTAAAAGAAGAAAAAATTGACAAAATGGAAAGACAATTACGTAAAAATCATATCTTACGTATCAATGAAGGAAACTGTACAGGTTCAGCTGGTATCGTGTTTGTTGATATAGTAAGTAATTTAGAACGTATTGGCGATCATGCTGTTAATATTGCTGAAGCAGTTATCGGAGAAGAAAATCTTTAAGATAGCAACGAAAGTGCCTATACTATTAGGCACTTTTCTTAATCAGGAGATATAAATCGAAAAAAAGTTGTAAAATACCTTGAAATGAAAAAAATATTGTGATATATTTTTCTTTGTCACTAGATTATAACTTAACAAGGATTACTAAAAGGTTAAAAAAGTGTTTGACATATTTGATGCCTTCATGGTAATATAAATCTTGTCCTTAATTTTATTCCACAGTAGCTCAGTGGTAGAGCAATCGGCTGTTAACCGATCGGTCGTAGGTTCGAGTCCTACCTGTGGAGCCATATATGGCGGCGTGGCTCAGCTGGCTAGAGCGTACGGTTCATACCCGTGAGGTCGGGGGTTCGACTCCCTCCGCCGCTACCAATTTTATCTATTCACTTTCACCTATGGCGGTTGTGGCGAAGTGGTTAACGCACCGGATTGTGGCTCCGGCACTCGTGGGTTCAATTCCCATCAATCGCCCCATATTTAACGTTATTAATAGCTTGGACCCTTAGCTCAGTTGGTTAGAGCTACCGGCTCATAACCGGTTGGTCGTAGGTTCGAGTCCTACAGGGTCCACCATTGAATTACGGAGGAATACCCAAGTCCGGCTGAAGGGATCGGTCTTGAAAACCGACAGGCGGGTTAAACCGCGCGGGGGTTCGAATCCCTCTTCCTCCTCCATACTACATAATTTAACGATTTATATGTTCAGTAAGATATGAGCATATAGGTCGTTTTTTATTTTATAACGACATAATTAATAAAAAAAGTGAGTTCCTTAGAAAACAAAGGTACTCACAGCATAAATATATAATTAATTGTTTTAAAAATAGATTTCAATAATAACTTATGTGATCAAATGACGATCTGGACGTCCTGAATAAATATCCAAACAATGACACCGAGTATTATGCAATAAACTGCGAAATATGAAAGTTTGGTCCGATTAACCATTGAAATTAACCATTTTATACCAACAATTGCAAATAAAAAGCTAGCGATAAAAGCAATTGTTGTTTCAAAAAAGTATTCATTAAAGAATAATGGGGACATTTCCGGTATTTCTACAATTGATATACCTACTATCAATGGAATAGATAGCAGAAATGAGTAACGAACTGCTGTTTGTTTATCTAAGCCACACCAAAGTGCAGTAACTAATGTACTACCCGCTCTTGATATTCCAGGTAAGACCGCTAATGCTTGCCCAAAGCCAATAATCACTCCATCTCTCCAAGTCATTTGTCCTGCTGTACGTTTTCCTGGTTTTACTCCGTGCTCTATCAGAATAAGAAACAAGCCAGTAACAATTAGAGAAGCGCCGATAGTTGTGGTATTCGTCATATTATTACCTAAAACATCTTCGAAGAGCTTACCTAAAACGGCTGTTACTCCCGTTGATAAAATTAGTAACCAGCCAAAGTGAAAGTGAACTTTCTTCTCATTTTGTCTTGATAGCAAATATGAAAAAAAGCCTTTGACTATGTCAGAAAGATCTTTTCTAAAATAAATCGTTACAGCTAATAGTGATGCGAAATGTAGCAATACCTCAAACTCTAATTGATTTCCTTCTACATGTATGCCTAATATCTTTTGAACAATAATGAGATGTGCTGAACTTGAAATCGGTAGAAATTCGGAAAGTCCCTGTACAACCCCTAAAATAAGTGCCTCTATCCAATTCATTCTGTTTCTCCTTTCGTTAAGCCATCATTTAGGCCTGTCTTTACATGTATAAAAGAAAAACGAAAAAAAATGCTAAAAAATTCATCATGAATTGGTTATTTGTGGGGTACTGTATACAAGGGAATAATTTTAACGCTTATCGATTCTATGTAAGCTAAATATTTGATTGGTAGGGGTAAATCTGCTAATGTATAATTGACAGTTAGCAACTGTTGGAAAAAAAACATGAATTGTGAATGTTGATTTGTAAATTTTGAATTGTAAGGATCTATCGATATAAACTTCAGTTCAAAATGAACAAATTCTAACTTCATAATTACATAAGCTTACCAAAATTAAAGGAGGAAATATTAATGGCAAACTTTACTTTACCAGAATTACCTTATGCATTTGATGCACTTGTTCCACACATCGATGAGGAAACAATGAAAATTCATCATGGTAGACACCACAATACTTACATCACAAACTTAAATAATGCGTTAGAAGGTCATGCTGATTTGGCTGAAAAAAGCTTAGAAGACTTACTAAGTAACTTAGATGCACTTCCTGAGAGCATTCGTACTGCTGTTCGCAACAATGGTGGTGGACATGCGAACCATACATTATTTTGGGAGATCTTATCTCCAAATGGTGGTGGAGCTCCAACAGGAGAATTAGCTGATGCTATTAACTCTGCTTTTGGAAGCCTTGATGCTTTTAAAGAAGAATTCGCTAAAGCTGCAACAACTCGTTTTGGGTCCGGTTGGGCTTGGTTAGTTGTCGATAATGGTCAATTAACTATTACAAGCACTCCTAACCAAGACACTCCAGTAATGGAAGGTAAAACTCCTGTATTAGGTCTTGATGTATGGGAGCATGCTTATTACTTAAACTATCAAAACAAACGTCCTGATTACATTTCAGCATTCTGGAATGTTGTAAATTGGGATGAAGTTTCAAAGCGTTATAACGCTGCTAAATAAAAGTGTTTTAAGGAGACTACTCAATTAGAGAAAGTCTCCTTTTATTTTTGAGCAATTAACAAAAGCTGCTTTTTCCATTTAATTAGTATAACGACTCTTAATTAAGACAAACTAGCTATGAGATGTTAAAGGGGAGTCGCTAATGAAAACAATTTTCAAAAAATTTCTTGGTGAGGTAGAAGTAAATCGTGATTTAGGTCTGCTTTTAGTTATTGGTGGACTATATGCGCTGAGCATCGCCTTATCGAATACATTTGTAAATGTTTACTTATGGAAGCAGTCAGGTGAATTTACCCATATTGCTCTTTACAATTTAGCATCAGTAGTAATGCAACCTCTAACTTTTATACTAGCTGGTAGGTGGGCAAAGAAAATTGATCGTGTCATCGTTTTACGGCTAGGAGTATCCTTCCTATCCGTTTTCTTTTTTACTGTTTTGTTTCTAGGTGAAAAAGCAAACAGTTACTTATTACTCTTGGGAGCATTAATTGGGATTGGCTTTGGATTTTATTGGCTTGCATTTAATGTATTAACGTTTGAAATTACAGAGCCTGAAACTAGGGATTTCTTTAATGGATTTCTCGGACTACTTACATCCTTTGCAGGAATGATTGGACCAATTTTAGCAGGCTTTTTGATTACAAGCATGGAGAAGTTTACAGGATATAAAGTGATCTTCGCTATTTCATTAGGACTATTCGTAGTCGCTGTAATCTTGAGTTTCTTTCTGAAAAGAAGACCTGCTACAGGAGTCTTTGATTTTAAGCGGATACTAGCTGAACGAAAGAAAAATGCGAACTGGAAGCACATTTTGCATGCTCACTTTTTTCAGGGGTTACGTGAAGGTACATTTGTATTTGTAATCGTTGTCTGGGTGTATATTGCAACAAATAGTGAGTTGGCAATAGGAACCTATGGTTTAGTTGCTTCAGCAGTTTCGTTTGTGACCTATTACTTAGTTGGTCGTTTTATTAAGCCTCATCTTCGAAAGAAAGCGATCTTACTTGGTGGTATAGGTTTATACCTAGCGATTTTCTTAATTATTTTTGATTTGACATTTACAAAACTGATTATCTACGGGATTGTCATTTCCTTGTCATACCCAATTCTATTGGTTCCATATATTTCTCTTACCTATGATATCATCGGTAAAGGGTGGAAGGCTGCAGAAATGCGTGTTGAGTACATTGTAGTAAGAGAAATATTTTTAAATGGTGGGCGTATTACCTCTATACTACTATTTCTGTTAACCGTAACAATTTTTAATGAGGAGCAAGGAATTCCAATGTTACTGTTGTTCCTTGGAGCAGGTCATTTAATCATATCCCTGTTCGTCCGTCATATTAAGGTAGATACACCAAGTGAGGGTGGAGAAGAATATACCTTACCAAGAAATAAAAAACAAGGTGATGGAGATAACGATGGGTCACCTATATAATGAAGTGAATAAGTGTAGAATGTAAAATGAAGAATTCGAAATGAATAACATGATAAAGTTGGAAATTCTCGATTTTACAATCTAAGTTTATGGCACCTTTTGGAGGTGCCTATTTTTCTGTTTTTTAGTATAATGGATAGGGTATTACGGATCTTTAGAAAGAGGGGAACTGGTTCATGAGTAAAAAGAAGAAAAAAACACATATGCCGGTTCGGTTAAATATACTGTTTTTTGTTGTGTTTTTATTATTTTCGGCATTAATCCTTCGCTTGGGTGTAGTTCAAATCGTAAAAGGTGAAGACTACCAGCGGAAAATTGACAGAACTGTAAATGTTATCTCAAAGAATGATGCACCTAGAGGATTAATGTACGATCGTTATGGGCATGTTGTTGTAGATAATGAACTGGTCCTTTCTGTTACTTATACTAGCAGAAATACCTCTAATGATGAAAAACTTAGAGTTGCTAGACGTTTAAATGATTTTATTGATGTTGAAACAACAGCAATAACAGAAAGGGATAAAAAGGACTATTGGTTACTGACACGTCCCGAAGAAGCAAAAGAACTAGTCACTAGAGAAGAAATGAATGAGTTAAATAATGATCATATGAAGATCTATCGTCTTCAATTAGATCGGATAACAGATAGACATTTAGCACAGATTTCTCAAGAAGAGATGGAAGTTCTTGCTATTAAACGAGAATTTGACCGTGGCTATGCCCATTCCCCGCAACGGGTAAAAGTTGATGTCACGTATGAAGAAGCTGCAAAAGTTTTAGAACATTTGCATGAGCTTCCTGGAGTTGATATCTTAAGAGACTCGAAAAGAAAGTATGCCTATGGTAATACATTTTCTTCATTTTTTGGAAACGTAGGGCAAATCCAAAGACCGCTAATTGATCATTATTTAGCTAGAGGCTATGACCGCAGTGATAATGTTGGAACGAGTCAGTTAGAGCAGCAGTACGAAGATGTGTTGAGAGGCAAGAAGGCAGTTGTTGAGCATATACTAGATGGATCAAGGAAAATTGTAGGTCCGCCTCAAGAGAAGTTGGGAGAGCGTGGAAAAGACTTAGTTTTAACTGTAGATATGGAATTACAGCAAGCTGTCGAACAAATAGTCATAGAGGAAGTCGAGCGAGTTAAAGCGAACCGTGGCTTTCATGATAATGGTACAGCTTATGTTGTACTAATGGATCCTGCTACAGGAGAAATATTGTCCATGTCTGGATATGACACGTCTAGACCTTTTATGAATGATGATCTAGGAGTAGTCAACTATGCTTTTGTTATGGGTTCTGCCGTAAAAGGCGCTAGTGTATTAGCTGGTTTTGAAGCTGGCTATGCTCACCCAGGAAAAATTTATCATGATCGACCGATTCAAATTGGAAATACAACAAAAGGTTCTGTTGGTGGTAGATCTTTTGGAAACATAAACGATTTAACAGCACTAGAACGTTCTTCGAATGTATATATGTTTGAAATTGCTATGGCGTTTGGAAATTATCATTATGCCTCAAAACGAGGTGGTGGTCTCAACGACCGTACTAAGGGTTTTCATCAAATGAGGTATTTCTTTAACCAGTTTGGTCTTGGTGTTAAAACTGGAATTGATTTACCAAATGAAGGAACTGGCTATAATGGTGGGGTGCAACAATTAGGGCATTTACTTGACTTTAGTATCGGACAGTTTGACACTTATACACCAATGCAAATGGCTCAATATGTATCGACAATTGCCAATGGTGGTTATCGTATTCAGCCTAGACTTGTCCGAGAAATACGACAGCCAAGTATTGTCGAAAATGAACTAGGAAATATTATAAAACAGTTTGCTCCAAACGTATTAAACCGTGTTGATATGACTGATGAGCAAATTGAGCGAGTTCAAGAAGGGTTTCGTCTTGTTGTCCATGGGAACCAGGGGACAGCTAGGGGGTTTGCAAATAAGCCTTATCTAGTTGCAGGGAAGACGGGTACTGCACAGGTTACGTTAAATGGTGAACGATTAAATAATCATATTTTTGTAGGGTATGCACCTTACGATAATCCCGAAGTTGCTTTTGCAGTGATTGTTCCCAATCTTTATATTCGTGACAGTATAGGAAGACCAGCAATTGCCATTTCAGAGAGAGTTTTAGATACGTACTTCCACCTGAAAACAAATCGCGGATCAAGAAATATTGTTGATGAACTAAACGAATTTGATGGATTTGATGAGGATGTAGAGGAAGAGGAAACAGAAACAGAAACAGAAACAGAAACAGAATAAAAATAAGGGGCTACCAAGTCAGACGAGGTAGCCCCTTATTTTATTCTCTCTTCTCATTATAGCCTGCAGTTAATATGGCAGCTAAAAAGGCCGCAACTACTACAAGAATGAGTAGTGTCTTTGGATAATCTACCGCATGTGTAAATTTCATAATGACTAGATAATGAACGGGAATAATTAAAAAAGCAAAGATAGTAACAATCACAATTGCAGCTACTTTCAAATAGTAAACTCCTTTCATGCATTTGTATCGTTAGTGTTTACTATTTCCTGTTGTTTTAACAATTGTGAAAGGTAGTAGTTACGTTAGTTTTTCAACAATTTCCTCTAGTGACATATCTGATGCGAGCGTATAATCGCCAGCCTTTATCTTTGTTTCTAGACCTTTTTGTTTCAAATAGCTTTCGAAATTTTCTTTACTAGTAATCAAACCTTTTTCTTCCAGTAATAAAGCAATGCTACTACTACTCGTACCTGGTTCGATTGTAAAAAATACTTCCTTAACGACAATTCGTTCAATAATCTTCTCAGAGTTTGGTTCATTGTCAATTTCAACAGTTTCTCTGTTTGCTACTTGGTCAAGTAATTTTTCATAATCAATCAAATCAAGAACGACTAATCCATTTTTTGCAATATATTCTTCTATGTCTTGATCCGTAATAGCTCTTGTCTTTTCTTCACTTGGTATTTCTATTTGTATAGTAGTATTATCAGAATAGTAGAAATTAAATGCAAATACTAACGTGGTTAACAGTATTCCAGTAGCAATTCCTTGTAAAGTTTTCTTGGTCATCTTTCTCTCCTTTCTTACATTGAAGCAAAGTTATTTACGCATTACCTAAAATTTCATTGATCGTATCAATAGGTAATCCGGTCATTTCTTCAATTTCTTCGAGAGAATAACCGTCTTCATAGTAAGATAAGATTTGATCGCGATCTATGTTTGGTTCTTCTTTATTTGTAAAATAGCGCTCATCTTGCCCAATTAAAATCTCTTCCTCAAGGACATTAATTTTTTTTCGTAATTGATATATTTCTTGCATTAATGTAATCGAGAAATTTTCAATTTGTTTTTCAACATCCTTATTACGATCTTTCTTAAAGAAAGAAACAACATACAGAATAATTGATAAGGATAATAAAGCCATAATTGTAGTTTCCATTGATGTGTACCTCCTTAAAACAATACTATTCATTTATATCACAAAAACTAAAAATAACAAGGCTTGCTTAGAAAATGGATACATTTTGCAGTTTCGATTATAGAAATCCTCATCCGGCAGTCTTATAAAGAGATCACAAGTATCTATACGGAGGAAGTTGTCGAATTAAGGGGGTGGTAAAAATATTTGAAAGTGGAATATAGAATAACTTTGTCGTATTAAATCTAGTAAATGTCTTTTATTTTCACTTTAATAAGAATATATAACGTTTGGAAAAAAATAATAAGGTCTACACCCAATAGTTATCTAGCATAGACATTATTCTACAAAATAGACTTCTTGTTGCCTGATTATATCGAATGTAAGATGTAAGTAGATTATTTTTTTATACATACTTATCCTTTAAATAAATACACATGATAAGTTAACTACCTATAGAATACTACCTGAGGTGAAAGTGTTTGATTAGTGAAATTGTTACATTAAGAAATGAAGGATTTTCAATAAAAGAGATCGCCGATGAATTAAATCTTACGATGGGCAAAGTTCGCTATCAATTGAGAGAATTTGATAACAATATTCAGCATAACAAAATTGTAGTTAGGCAGTTCCATGAACATAGTAGTCAATGTACATTAATGGTCCGGTCTCCATACTCACTGTTTTGTTACTGGGAAATATCTGACAAGAAAAGGCATATGGTAAAACACCACTTGAATGATGAGTGGGGATCCTTTGATTTGCAACTAAGATTGTATGATGTTACGAAAATTAATTTTAATGGGCATAACGCACATTGTTTTCAAGACTATCTGCTACCTAGAGAAAGTCAGCAATGGTTCTTTTATGATTTAAACCCAAATCGAACTTATTGCGTAGACATCGGGGTAATTACAAGAGAGAAAAGGTATTTCTTCCCTTTCATTCGCTCAAATACCATGGCTACCCCTCACTTAAATGACGATCAGAGAGGGCTTTCTACGTCAGCTGACTTACAATGGAAAGAAGGAATTAGGAAAGAACCAGACTGGTTAGAAGGATTTAGTAGTTATTCCTATTATGAGAAACTTAAATGAGTGGAGCGAGTAAACTTGATAAATGGTTATTTCTCTTTGGTGCTACATGCACATTTACCATATGTAAGGCACCGTGAGGCAGAAAGACTTGAAGAACATTGGCTTTTTGAGGCTATGACAGAAACGTACATTCCATTGATTTGGGCTTTGGAAAAACATCAATTTAGAAAAGCGTTAACCATTTCTTTTTCAACTCCACTAATGGAAATGCTTACTGACTCACTTATGCAGAGGAGATTTTTACATTACATTGAAAAGATACAACTCCTTTTGGAAAAAGAGTCAAACCGTGAAGAACAAGTTTATGAAGAGTTACTGTTAGTAAACTTTTATAAGGATCGTCTGAAAAAGATAAAGCAAACGTTTTTAAAATACAATCAAAATCTTTTACAAGCATATCGTGAGTTAATGGAAGAAGAAAAAATTGTTTGTATATGTAGCTCGGCCACTCATGCTTTTCTACCCTATTTGCAAACACAAGAAGGGCTCAAAGCTCAAGTGGTCCATGGGATAAAAACATTTGAAAAACACTTTGGTAAAGCTCCAAGGGGCTTTTGGTTGCCAGAATGTGCTTTTACCCTGGGAATTGATCGGGTGCTATTTGAGGAAGGTATTCGTTATACTTTTGTTGATGAACAAGCACTGAAAAATGCTAGTCCAGGCCCTACAATATGTTCAGGAAAACCAATTTACTCACCAAATGGGATTATGCTATTTCCTAGGAATCAGAAGATTTCTAATCAAGTATGGAGTTCAATAGATGGATATCCAGGTGATTTTGATTATCGCGAATTTTATCGTGATGTTGCTTACGACCGTGATTGGGAGTACATTAAGCATTTTATGCATTCAGATGGAATACGTTTTGACACAGGTTTAAAGTATCATCGAGTTACAGGAGCTACTGAAGAAAAAGATTTTTATCATCGAGTGAATGCTCTTAACAAAGTGAAGGAACATAGCGACCATTTTATTGAAACGCTAAAAAAAGAACTTCTATTTAATGAGAAGAAAGGCAATCTTCCCTACCTAATTATGGCTCCTTTTGACGCAGAACTATTTGGCCATTGGTGGTTTGAAGGCCCAGACTGGCTAGAAGAAGTATTAGTAAGAGGAACTCAGGAACAATTCTTCTTCTCACCAGAAGAATATGTAGAAACACATTTTCAACAGATTGATACGGGGTACGTGTCATTTTCCACATGGGGCAGAAATGGATATGGCGAAGTGTGGTTAAATGAAAAAAATAGTTGGATTTATCCTAAGCTTCATAGAATTGAAAAGGATCTTATTCATTTAATTAGTATATACAAATGGGATGGTGTTATTGTCGAACGTTGTCTAAAGCAAATGGTTCGAGAATGGATGCTAGCAACTAGTAGCGATTGGCCATTTATTATTGATGGTGAAACTGCTACTAAGTATGCCAAAAATCGAATTCAAGAGCATCTTCATAGATATGAGAAATTAAGAGAGGTACTCGTTACTCAAAAAATTACACAAGAACTAATAACTGCGTATGAAGCTGACTACCCTTTTTTAGATGACATTTTCTTGGAACTACTAATCTCTAGACATGATCAATACGTAATTAGTAAGTATAGGTTAAAAGAGTCAGAGTTAGCAAAGCGAAGAGTTTTGATTTTAGCATGGGAGTATCCACCCTTGGTGATTGGAGGGTTGGCAAGACATGTCTATGATTTATCTAGAGCACTCTCTGACAATGGTTGTGAAGTTCATGTAGTGACAACTACTGCTGAAGACGCTCCGGAATATGAAGTAACTCAAGGTGTGCATATTCATCGGGTTAATGGATTAGAGCCTCATGCTAGTGAATTTTATCATTGGGTAGGTGGGTTAAATATCGCTTTTATGGATTACGTGTTTGAATTAGCTAAAGTTATTGAATTTGACGTAATTCACGCCCATGACTGGCTTGTTTGCGTTGCAGCCAAAGCAATCAAAGAGCATTTGGAAATACCCATAGTAGCAACAATTCATGCAACCGAATATGGTAGAAATGGTGGTATTCATACTGAGTTGCAGCAAGAGATCTCGCATAAAGAATGGGAATTGACCTATGAAGCAAGTAAAGTCATTGTCTGTAGTAATTACATGAAAGAACAAGTTAAAGAGGTTTTTCAGTTACCTGGAGAAAAAATAGAAGTCATCCCTAATGGTGTTGATATAGAAATGGTTAAAAGCAGTAAATCAGATTGGAAGCAGTGCTTTGGGACAGAAGAAGATATCTATATTTTTTCAATTGGAAGAATGGTCAAAGAAAAAGGATTCCAAACCATTATAGATGCCGCACCGTTAATTATCGAAAATTATCCAAATATCAAATTTATTATTGCTGGGAAAGGTCCTCTCTTACAAGATTATCGGAGACAAATTGTCGAAAAGGGTCTCGAAAAAAATGTCTACTTTATTGGATTTATTGACGACCAACTTAGAAATGAAATGTTTCATGGTTGTGACATTTGTTTATTTCCAAGTTATTATGAGCCATTTGGGATCGTAGCATTAGAAGGAATGATCGCTGGAAAACCAACGATTGTTTCAGAGACAGGCGGTCTAAGTGAGATTGTGACTCATGAAGAAACAGGTTTAACTATTTATCCAAATAATATTGAAAGTTTAACAGCTCAAGTAATTCGTTGTATTGAGGAACAGGAATTAAGCAAGAAAATTTCTATTAATGGAAAAAGGCTAGCTGAAACGAACTATAGTTGGGATTCTATTTCGAAAACGACAATGAAAGTTTATGAAGCGTGCTTAGTAAGATGGAATAAACAGTAAAGTTGTAGAAACTATTCAGTAGGAATGGGGGTGTAATCGATGAAGGGTGTTATAATGGCTGGTGGTAAAGGAACGCGCCTTCGTCCGTTAACATGTAATATACCAAAACCAATGGTTCCGCTCTGTCATAAACCAGTTATGGAGTATGGTATTGAACTGCTGAAAGAATATGGAATTACAGAAATTGCAGTAACACTACAGTATTTACCTGATATTATTAAAAGTTATTTTGGGGACGGAAGCCAATTTGGTGTTAATTTACATTACTTTGAAGAAACATCACCCTTAGGAACTGCTGGCAGTATTAAAAATGCAGAGTCATTTTTAGATGAGCCATTTGTTGTAATTAGTGGTGATGCATTGACTGATTTTGATTTGAAAAAGGGAATTGTATTTCACCAAAAGAAAAGTGCTTTGGCGACAATTTTTATGAAGCAAGTTTCTAATCCTTTAGATTTCGGTGTAATTAAGACCAATGAAAAAAATGAAATTATTAGATTTCTAGAAAAACCAAATTGGAATGAAGTTTTTAGTGATACGATAAATACGGGAATATATGTCTTAGATCCGGAAGTGTTTCAATACCTAGAGCCTGGTGTTCGGACTGATTTTAGTAGGGATTTATTCCCTCTCTTACTAAAAGAGAAAAAGGCGTTATATGGCTACAGAGCTGAGGGATACTGGGCTGATGTAGGAAGTCTTGCTACATATAGAGAAACACAATTTGATATGTTAAACAAAAAAGTAAAGGTAGCTCTAACAGGAAAAGAAGTCAAATCAGGGGTTTGGATTGGTGAGAACGTTATTATTGAAGAAGGTGTAACTTTAAACGGACCTTTATCTATTGGCGATGGTGCAGTTCTACGGACTGGTGTTATTGTCGACGATAATTGTGTTGTGGGTAGGAATACAGTTTTATCAACTAATAGTTCACTTAAGCAATCAATCCTCTGGAATGACGTTTATGTCGGAGATAAAAGTGAATTAAGAGGGACGACTATTTGTAGAGGAACGACACTTAAACATACTGTTTCTTTATATGAAGCCTCAGCTGTCGGAGATCACTGCACAATAGGAGCAAACGTTATTGTTAAACCAGAAGTAAAGGTTTGGCCAAATAAGGGAATAGAAGAAGCCGTAGTTGTTCATACGTCAAAGTATGTGAATAGAATTCGAAATATTCAGAGGTCTCAATTAATAAAAACGGTAGGTGAAATCAAATGAAGGTAAAATATCGTCATGAATTAAGGAAACTAACGTATGGTATCTGGATCGATGGGAATTTTACATGGTTAAATGATAAAGGTTGGATGATTGAAACGAAAAGTGAAGAGCATATTGAGCTTACTCATCATGAACTAAGTATTGAAGTCACAATGAAAACAAAGGTTTATAACGAAGGTACGATTCAATATTTCCTCATAAAAAATTTAAGTAGTAATAAGGATAGGGAAATTAAGTTGTTCTTAAGGCAAAACTTAATGGAAAATGCAGATGAAAGCATAACTTTCTACGCACCGTGTATTCAAGCTATTGTTAGATCTTATAATGATCAGTATTTATTATTAAATGGATTAATGAATAACCGTGGTATTGTTCAATATTGTACCGACTTTACAGAGTGTGATTTGTCAGCAGAAGGTATAGTTCTACTCCAACCTTTTTCATTGAGTAGTGAGGAGAGTATACTTAGTATAGAAGGAACAATAAAGGAAAATGAAAATATTGAAGGATATTTTTGGTTATGTACTGGTGGAGATGAGGAAGAAGTTATTAAGAATAACTCTATCATTCAGTTGTACCTGCCTGATGAAGTTCTTACTACTGGTCTATGTTCAAAATAATGAGTAAAGAAGTACTTGATTGTTAGGTGGGATTTTGCTATTATTTAAAAGTATGATTGAAGTAAAGCATGTTTGGAGGGAAAAGGAATGCGCGTAAATATTACATTAGCTTGTACAGAAACAGGTGATCGTAACTACATCACTACTAAAAATAAACGTAATAACCCAGATCGTCTTGAGTTAAAAAAATATAGCCCAAGATTAAAAAAAATGACTTTGCACCGCGAAACAAAGTAAGCAGACTTTTCTGCTTACTTTTTTTTATAGATAAAGATAAAATAAAAGCATGAAATACTGTTAAAAGGTGGGGGAATTGTGAATAAAACTGTGTTCCGGAACAAAATGAAACAACGGCTCCTAGAGATGACAGATACTGAATTTTTAGCTTTCTCTGAGAATATTAAAGATAAGCTTCTAGAAAGTACTGAATGGATAGAAGCAAAAACAGTTGGTATTACTATTTCAACAGGCAGGGAAGTAGACACAAAAGGAATTATTGAGGAAGGATGGCGACAACAAAAGCGTATCGTTGTGCCAAAATGTTATCCTAGTAGAAAAGAAATAAAGTTTTATGAAATTACTTCATATACCGAGCTTGAAGATAGCTTTTATTCGTTAAAAGAGCCAATTACTAACATTGCTCCACTTGTTTCAAAAGAAGAGATAGACTTACTTATTGTTCCGGGTATCATTTTTGATAAACGAGGTTTTCGAATTGGGTATGGTGGAGGGTATTATGATCGCTTTTTAAGTAATTATCAAAATAAAACACTTTCATTAGCTTTTGATTTTCAAATTGTAAATGATATACCTACTGAAACACACGATATTGCTGTTGGGAAAATAATTCACAATACATAAAGAGTTTGGAGGAAGTTTAATGGTAAGTAAAGATCGATATTCTAGGCAGGTTCTTTTTCAACCTATAGGCGAAGAAGGACAAAGAAAATTGGCAAATAAAAAGATCTTAATTGTTGGAATGGGAGCATTGGGGACTGTGCTTGCAAATCACCTTGTTCGAGCGGGAGTTGGGCATGTTCGTTTTGCGGATAGAGATTATGTGGAAAAAAGCAACCTTCAAAGACAAATGCTTTTTGATGAAGATGATGTGATTGAAGCATTACCAAAAGCAGTAGCTGCACAAAACCGGTTACAAAAAATAAATTCGGATGTGTTGGTCGAAGGTATTGTTACCGACGTAACACTGCAAAATATCGAGGAATTGATGGAAGGTGTTGACTTGGTTTTAGACGGGACCGATAATTTTCAGACTCGGTTCTTAATTAATGATGCTTGCTATCAAAAAGGTATACCATTTGTTTATGGTGGAGCAGTTAGTTCAAGAGGGATGTCAGCAATCTTCATTCCGGGAGTAACCCCTTGTTTACGTTGTTTTATCGGTGGTGGTAATTCAGCTGGACAAACATGTGACACAATTGGTGTCATATCGCCTGTGGTTGATATTGTAGCGTCGTTTCAGGCTATTGAAGCATTAAAATACTTAACCGATAATCATGACGTACAAAGAAAAAGTCTCATAACATTTGATGTATGGAAGCATCATATGTATGAAATGAAGTTTTCAAAAAGGAAAGAGAATTGTCCAACTTGTAGTCTAAATGAGTATCCTGCCCTACAAGGTGATCAAGAACAGACAGTTACTTCTCTTTGTGGAAGAGAAACAGTCCAAATTAATTTGGGCCAAAAGCTAAATATAGAGGAATGGGCTGAAAAGTTAGCAAAGGTTGCTGACGTTACAAAAACGCCATTTTTAGTTAGAGCTAATTTACCAGAGGGTGAAAGATTGGTTTTATTTCCAGATGGTAGGACCCTGGTTCAAGGAACTGAGGATATAGCTAGAGCAAAAAGTTTGTATGCAAGATATATCGGTTTGTAAAAAAAATGGTGTTTCAGTCTAGTAATAGTAACAATATTGCCATATTTATGTAAGTTTTCTTATCACTTCTACGTCTTTATAAAGGTAAAATGAAACAAAGAATCGTTTTGAAAGGGTGGAGTTACACTATGAATATCAATAAAACAACAAGGGTTGTAGTCATCGGCACTGGATTTGTAGGGTCAAGCTATTCATTTGCTCTTTTAAATCAGGGAATTACTGATGAAATGGTCCTACTTGACTTAAACAAAGAGAAGGCCGAGGGAGATGCTATGGACTTAAACCATGGCATGCCGTTTGGTTCACCTATGAGAATTTGGGCAGGGGAATATAGTGATTGTAAAGATGCAGATATTGTGGTGATTACAGCAGGAGCAAACCAAGGACCTGGAGAAACTCGCCTAGACCTTATTGAAAAAAACGCCAAAATCTTTAAGCATATTGTTGGGGAAGTTATGAAGAGTGGATTTAATGGGGTATTTTTAATCGCTACGAATCCTGTGGATATCCTGTCATACGCAACCTGGAAATATTCAGGATTGCCGATGGAACGAGTGATTGGTTCAGGAACGATTCTTGATACAGCACGTTTCCGCTTTTTATTAGGTAAATATTTCAATATCGATTCTAGAAGTGTTCATGCTTATATAATGGGAGAGCATGGTGACACTGAACTTCCTGTTTGGAGCCATGCGAACATTGGTGGAAGACCAATCTTAACATATTTTGAGGAACATAAGGAAGGGCGCAAGATTGAGGATCTTGATGAGATTTTCATTAATGTACGAGATGCTGCCTATCATATCATTGAACGTAAAGGGGCTACTCACTATGCAATTGCTATGGGATTGCTTCGTCTTACAAGAGCGATTCTTAGAAACGAGAACTCAGTATTAACGGTTTCTACCTTACTTCAAGGAGAATATGGCTTAGATGATATCTATATCGGTGTTCCAGCAATTGTAAATAGTAATGGTATTCGAGAAGTGTTGGAGTTAAATCTAAGTGAAGAAGAAAAACAAAAACTTCATCATTCTGCAAAAGTTTTAAAAGAAGCAATGGGGCCAATTCAATAGGCTATTTTAAGAAAACCTTAGATGGATTAGGTTTTCTTTTTTTCGTCGCATAAATCATGTCTCATTGATGAAAACTTAATAATGAGGTGAAAGAAAATGTTTACTACTAGAAATAATAATAACAATATGTTGACAACTCTATTAGTTACTATGCTTTCTGTGTTCTTTGTTTATCGTTACCGATACCGTATTATTAACATTGTATTAGGAACAAGATGGATTCGTCGGTTAGCTGTCACAGGTGCTCTACAAATTCCATTTATCAAAAACCGTTTATATGCTCGGTTTATGCCATTTTAATTAAAAGGCTTTTGGGATTTTTACGAAAGCAACAAACTTTACGAAAACAGCCAATTAAAAAGAAATGTTGTCTTTAAGGGAAGTGAGCATCAATTGTTCACTTCTTTTATGTTCTAGAAAATTCTAAGGTCTACTATTCGAGAAAACGAGCCTTTCGTTGTTATAATAATGGTAAGAGGTGTAAATGACGATGAGATGGAAAACGATATGTTTTGATCTAGATAACACACTTTTTAGTCATGAAAAAGCGTTTGAGGATGCGATATGTTTTTGTTTTAATTCTATTATAAGAAATAAAAACCTAACTGATAAAGTAAGTACAAAAGAATGGTTTCCTGTATTTAAGAAGTATAGTGATTTATTTTGGTCTGATTATGAAGCCGGAGTCATTACCGCTAAAGAATATCGAAGAAAGCGTTTTTTGCAATCGGCTCTGCATTTTCAACTTCCGTTTACGACAAGTGAAGCGGACGAATTTCACAACCACTATTTCTTCATCGTAGATGATTTTAGTGAACCTTATCCAAGTTTACATACAATGATGCAAACATTAGTTACAGCAAATGTAAAAGTGGGTATTATTACCAACGGAACTGCCGATACTCAATCTAATAAGATAAATAAGTTAAATCTAACTCAATGGCTATCAAATGACTGTATTTTTATTTCGGAAGAGTTAAAGGTATTTAAACCTAAGAGAGAAATATTTGATTTAGCGAAAAGTAGACTGCAATCTGATGGTGGGTACCTTTTTGTAGGAGATTCATGGGAGCATGATGTGGTTGGTGCAATTAATGCAGGTTGGGATGCAATTTTCTTAAATACCCGAAGTGAAACACCTAAATCAAATCACAAACCTGTTTATACGAGTGGAACTCTAGCAGAAGTAGCTTCTTTTATCTATCAAGAAAATAATTTGAAAGGATGAAAATATGTACGTACAAAGCCAAGACGCATATTATTGGCAAGTCATTCATCATCTTGTTGTTCATGTTGGAATCACTGCATTTAAAGTAAAATCAAATGAGAAGGAAATTTGGTTAGAGAAAGAAGATACCGATAAGACGACATTGATACGTATTTATCGTCGAGATATGGATTGGGGTAACTATATTAGTAGAGACCTAGAAAATGTCGCTAAAGATGGAGAGTCTATTCGAAAAGAACTACGATGTAGGCACCTAAACATTATTAATGTATATATTTCTACTTTTTTACCCGTGGATACTTATGAGAGTTTACTTGAGCCGGTTGTTACAAAAAATAAACGCATTAAAATTGATACATTTTTACTCCATGGCGAAACTGGAGGTGAAATGGAAGTTTCTAAGTTAAGCGAAAAGCTAGGCTGCAAACTTCCTCTTAGAGACGCTGGTCGTTACTATACAACCGATGATATCCAGCACTATCGTCGTAGAGTGGTTACAATTTCTGAGAAGAAGCTAAATGAAGAGAAAGCTTTATTTACATATGGAAAACCAGTCTTTACAATGGTGCTTTTAGTGAATGTTCTAGTTATCTTTGGATTGATGGAGTATTATGGGAGCAGTACAAGTTTACTAACCTTAGTAGAATTCGGTGCAAAATACGATCCACTAATTTATCAGGGCGAATGGTGGAGATTTTTTACAGCTATCTTTTTACACATTGGATTTCTACATTTATTTATGAACTCCTTAGCGCTCTTTTATTTAGGAAGTGCTGTAGAAAGGATTTATGGAACATCAAGATTTATCATCATCTATTTAACTGCAGGTCTGTTTGGATCAATCAGTAGCTTTGCTTTTAATAGTCAAATCTCAGCTGGTGCTTCAGGAGCTATCTTTGGATGCTTTGGTGCATTACTTTATTTTGGGGTTGTACATCGAAAACTGTTCTTTCGGACAATAGGGAAAAACGTTATTGTCATTTTAATCATTAATTTAGGTCTTGGTGCAATGATACCGATGATTGATAATAGTGCTCATGTTGGAGGATTAATAGGCGGCTTTTTAGCTTCGGCTGCGCTCCATTTGCCTAAGCATAAATTTAAATATCAGCAGATCCTAACATTTGGTGCGACTCTAACATTGGTAAGTGGGCTTTTGATTTATGGATTTTCTTCTGGAGAGGATCCTGAAAAAATGCATTTAATAAATGTTCAGATTAGCCAGGAGTTATTGCAAAGAGGAGACATAGAGAGAGCGTATCCGCTACTTAAAGCTGCAGTAGATGAAGATGTAGATATTGTGGAGGCGAATTTCCTGCTAGCTTACAGTGAAGCAAGGCTAGGTTTACTGCAGGATGCTGAGAAAAACTTATTAATTACTCTAGAACATCGCCCATTTCTTCATGAAGCACATTTTAACTTGTCCCTTGTTTACTTTGAATTGAAACAATATCTTGATGCTTATCGTTCTGTTGAAAAAGCACTAGAATTAAAGCCAAATACCGAAGACTATCAGAATTTAAAAAACACGCTTGAGAAAATTTTAGAGAAAACTAGATAATAATAGAAATGTAGAATGTAGAATGTAGAATGAAGAATGTAGAATGTAGAATGTAAAATGTGGAAGCGTTAGTTCTACATTTTCACATTCTACATTAAAGGCTATTGCAAGTTTTTTATGATAATATATTTTTCTCCGTCTCTACTACTAAAGATGATGAGAAGATGCGAATATGACTTGTGATAAAGGATTAATGGAACACTACTTCCAAGAGGGCTAGCAATGGTTCCATCATGTTTTTCTAAGCCTGAAAAATAATCTTGGTATAAAGTTCCCCAAGTTTGACGAAGGATCTCGTTTGTTTGGGAAACTGGCAATTCTGGAAGTGATAAATCATTGTATTTATAAAGACTTGTTAAGGGGATTGAATAATATTTACTAGAGTCAACTTGAAAATAATTGGTCAATTCTTCCCATGTATATTGCAAATTCTGTTTAATAATTGTATCTAAAATTCTTTGGCCTTCTTCTTCTGAAGGCGAATTAGGTCGTTTAAAGTACTCCAACGGACTTAAAGGAGAATCTAATATATATATTTGGTCATAACTCATGGACTGTACACTTTTTGTAATATCATTTGGGTAATGCAATTCACTATAATGAAAGGTAATTGCTTCAAAATGACCACTATCTTCTCCGTCAACTTTTAATTTTTGAGTTAACTTATTGCTATTTTCTTTTGCTTGTGATAGTGTTTCTTTTAATCGCCCATCTTCAAATAACAAAGAGATATCGTGACTTATGTACATTTTTTCGGTAATCTCGGAACTCGTCTTCCATTCGATTGTATATTCGTCTTCGTCATTTTGTTCAATTAATTTTAATGATGTTTGAACGCTTTTAAATTTCTTATTGTTATCAATAGGAAAGTTAGCAATTGTCGCCTGAAATGGTTTATGGAGTGTTGAATAGTAGAAAGCACAACTAACTACTAAAGCACTAGTAATAATAAATCCAACTAATAATTTCCTCAACGAAATCCCTCCTTGGACAGCCTATCTAACTCTATGATGAAACAATGAAATTTATGTATAGTAATTAAAGGAGTGACTGTGAAATGTCTTTTCAATTTAATTCAAATGAAGTTGTAAGTTTACTAGAAAGGTTAGTAAATATCCCTAGTCCTTCTGGAAGTACCGATAAAGTAATAAGTTTTATTGAAGATTTTTGTAAGGAACTACATATTGAAACAAAACGAAATCGTAAAGGTGGCTTAGTCATTTCCATTGTTGGAAAAGACCAAACAAAACATAGAATGCTAACAGGACATGTCGATACACTAGGAGCCATGGTGAAGGAAGTTAAGAAAAACGGTCGTTTAAAGCTAACAATGATCGGTGGGTTTCGTTGGAACGCCGTTGAAGGTGAATACTGTCAAATAGCAACAAGTGATGGCAAAATTTACACTGGGACGATATTAATGCAACAAGCTTCTGTTCATGTCTACAAAGATGCTGGAACAGCGGAACGGGACGAGAAAAATATCGAGGTTAGAATTGATGAAGTTGTTAAAAATGACGAAGAGGTAAAAGCTCTAGGAATTTCTGTAGGTGATTTTGTTTCTTTTGAACCAAGATTTGAAAGAACGACAAGTGGTTTTATTAAGTCTCGTCATTTAGATGACAAGGCAAGTGTGGCTATTTTATTGAACATAATAAAAGAAATAAAGGAAAATCAGCTCGAATTACCTTATACTACTCACTTTCTAATTTCAAACAATGAAGAAATAGGATATGGTGGGAATTCGAATATTACCCCAGAAACTGTTGAATACCTAGCAGTAGATATGGGGGCAATTGGCCTTGGCCAAACAACAACAGAGTACTGTGTGTCGATCTGTGCCAAAGATTCTAGCGGGCCATACAACCTGCTATTAAAAAACAAGCTTGTACAACTGGCGAAAGAACACCAACTTGACTATGAAATTGATATCTATCCCTATTATGGATCGGATGCTTCGGCAGCCATTCGTTCAGGACATGATATTGTACACGGTTTAATTGGGCCAGGGATTGCAGAATCTCATTCACACGAACGTACGCATATCACTTCACTAGAAAATACGAGTAAGTTAATTTACCACTACTTACTCTCAGAGATGGTTATTTAAATGATAAGAGTGTAGAATACGAGGTTTTAGCTCGAATTCTACACTCTTTTTTGCATTATAGGAAAATATAATTTCGACTTAAATATTGTCTAGCTCCAGGCGCCATCTGCTCCTGCGGTTACTCGTCGCAAAGATCCGAGAGGTAATTCAAAGATGTTCTTGGCTCGAGGTCAAATAACCTGACCAAAGAAAAAGTGTAATGCCTTTTTCCTAGATAAAAAGTGAAAGAGCGCACTTTTTTCGGTCAGAACATTTGCTTGTCGCCGATAGGCTGGTGCCTTGCGCTTTTCTTATTATTCAGGTTTTGACCACATCTCTGTTGGGTTTAGTTCATAAATACCATTTTCTCGATACATAAAGTGATTCATAATGAATTCTCTACGAATTGTTGCATAGTCTTCATGGAATTTTTGAATGTATTCATTTATTTCTTTTTCAGTGTATTTTACCCCCGCTTTTAAACCCTTAACAAGTTGAGTAAAAACAATCAGTTTTTTCTTTCTTTGACTTGGAATTTGCTTTAACTTTCCTTCAGTAGTAAAGAAGTTCTTAATGACCTCACTATTATCTTTCGTTTTCAATTCATCGTCCCCCTCACTTCCTATTCGTAATATGGCTTTCAATGACAGATCAGATTTCTGTTGCAGCGTTTTTTCATTTAAGTAAAAATAAATCGTATTTTTATCTCGACGTTCAGTTATAAGGGCAACTTCCCTTAACTTTGTTATGTGGTGTGTAATGGTCGGTGCTTTTAATCCGAGTTTTCCGGCGATTGCCTGTCCATGTAATGGTCCATTTGCTAATAGTTTTAATATTTTAATCCGGGTTGGATCAGCTAATGCTTTGTGAAAGTTAACAAGTTTATCTAACTGCATAGTGACTCCTTTCATCTATCTAATTAGATATTTATTTAATTAGATAATATTCTAATTGTAATTGTGTGTCAACAAATTTTGAATGGATTTTTATTTTTTAGCAAAAAATGTTATAGAAGTGGAGGCGATAAGTTTGTCATACGATGAATTAGTACACCCAGCATCAAAAGATTTTGATCAGAATATCGCTTATTTAAGCAGAGAACTTGGTGTAGATAAAAGTTTTGATTTAATCCGAATAGACTTGGAGTATGGCGGTAAAAAAATGGCTTTCTTTCTTGTCGATGGTTTTGCCAAAGATGAGGCCTTAACTCAAATCCAAAGAGAGTTTATGCGAATTAAAGATGAAGAGTTAACGGTTGATGCGTTACGAACGCTAGTAAGGTCAAAGATCCCATACGTAGAAATTGATACAGAAAAAGATTTAGAAAAGGTTATTGATCAAGTCCTTGCAGGTCCAACTGCTGTTGTAGTTGAAGGCATTGATGAAGTCATTTTAATCGACACTAGAACATATCCTGTGCGAGGTCCTGAAGAACCTGATACTGAACAAGTGATTCGTGGTGCTAAGGATGGGTTTGTTGAAACGTTAGTTATGAACTGTGCGCTAGCAAGAAGGAGAGTAAGAGATAGGACACTCCGTAATGAATTTATGACAGTTGGACGTCGTTCAAAAACTGATATATGTGTAACCTACATTGAAGACATCGCTGATCCATTCATCGTAACAGAAGTCAAAAAAGCGTTAGATAGAATTGATACAGATGGGTTACCAATGGGAGATAAAACAATTGAAGAATACTTATTTGGTCAGCACTATAATCCGTATCCACTAGTACGTTATACGGAACGACCAGATGTGGCTGCAGCACATCTATTTGAAGGGCATATTATTATTATGGTAGATGGCTCCCCAAGTGTAATTATTACTCCTACAACCTTTTGGCATCATCTTCAACATGCTGAAGAATATAGACAAAAGCCTATTATTGGAATTGCTTTACGATTAGTTAGATTTTCAGCTGTTTGGGTATCGATATTTCTTCTACCATTGTGGCTTTTACTTGCGACAAATCAAAATTTATTACCAGAAACATTAGCATATATCGGTCCAAATGAAACAGGAAGTGTTCCATTGTTAGGTCAGTTTATTATTGCCGAAATTGGAATAGAAATGCTGAGAATGGCAGCAATTCATACTCCTTCCGCATTGGCAACGGCCTTAGGTTTAGTAGCGGCAATTCTCATTGGTCAAGTTGCGATTGATGTAGGTTTGTTTTCACCAGAAGTTGTCTTATATCTAGCTGTAGCAGCTGTAGGTTCTTTTGCAACCCCAAGCTATGAAATGAGCTTAGCAAATCGGTTGATTCGCGTAGGTCTACTAGTTGCCACAGGTTTCTTTAACGTTTTCGGTTATGTAATTGGGGTAACATTGTTATTTCTGTTGTTAACAACAATGAAGGTGTATCATACACCATATCTATGGCCGTTTATGCCATTTTCAGCAAGAAGCTTTCGTGATGTTATCTTTAGGTCACCAATCCCATTAAAACGACAACGACCAAAAGCAATTCATCCTTTAGATGAGGATCGGTGAATAGAAAACAGGGTGGCATTTTGGCCACCCTGTTTTTGTTAGAGACAATTACTATTCCATATCACGCTTATAAATCTCATCTTGTATAAAAAACTCGGGTTCTTTGCCATAGTTAATCGCAGTATTACTAGCTAGAACTAGTCCAATTGGAGTATCATGGCCGTCGTTAACTACTGTAAATGGAATTTTGTACTTTGCTGCTTCCTTAAGATAGTTAGAATAAAGGGTATAGGTTAACTCTCCATTAATAAATAAATGTGCATCTTTCTTTGTCTTCATTACATCAATAGCTTCAGAGTACATTCCTTTATGGATTACTTGTCTATTCGTTAGCGCCAAATAAATTCTTTCACTGATTGTTGATAAGAATAATGCCCGTTCTTCTGGAAGTGTTTCGGGACTTCCGTAAATTCCCCTTTGTAATACATCTTGAAGTTTGTTATTTGCCATGTTTATGCCTCTTTTCAACAAAATCATTTTCTTGTCCTTAATATAAACCTACAAACATAAACTAATACAAGTATACAAGTATTAGAAATGGGGTGAGGTTTTGGCAATTATTATATCTTCTATTTTAACCGTATTCATAGCAGGGCTGTCAACAGGAGGGTTACTTGTTTCTAGGCGGATTGACCCTCATCAAACAGTATTTCTAGTGGTAGGTTTAGCTTTTTTTCTGTTCTCCTATATAGGGATGTTTTTGGGAAGTAAGAGTTCTGGCTTTATAAGCCATGGAGCATTTAGCATTTTCTTTGGATTGTTTTGTTTTGGTCTGATTGGGTTTTTAGTTTGGAAATATGATCCTTCTTTTGGTTTTGTGAAGCAAGAACCTGCGACTTTATCAATTTTTGTTGCCTTTTTTCTACTACTAGGATTTGAACTAGGAGTTTTGGAACTGTCTCTTTGGTTCACACTATTTGGCTTCCTCTTTTTTGTGGGTGGCTTAATTGTCGGTTTTATGTTTATTTATCAAATTATTCAACGTCATCGTAGCCCGCAATTTTTTGCACTTATACCTCTTATTCCTCTGCTTTTCATTGGTCTTTTTAAACTGATATAATAGTCAGGAGAATGAAAGGGTGGAAGATAGATGAAGACGATGTATGAATTAAGACAATTTTTACAAAAACATGGTGCTTTTATTTATACAGGTGATCGAGCAGGCGATCTTGAACTTTTTGAGATGGAATTAAGGCAGTTATACGAATGGAATATGATTGATGTTTTGACACTTCAACAAGGCTTACTGATCCTCAAAAAAGAGTTAAGTGAATACCAAAAGGGAAATTCTTGATTTTTATATGGCATGGTGTGACACACTATAATTGGGTGAGAAATTATGAGTATACTTTCATTAAACCGGGTCTGGAAAAGAACAGACAACGCGTTCTGGCTAAAAAATATTACGTTTGAAATACATGAGGGGGACTGGCTCTTAATCTCAGGTCCAGTTGGACAAGGAAAAGAAGAGTTACAACAAATTCTTTTAGGGTTCGATACGGACTGGGATGGGGAGATCCTCCTACATAAAAAAAGTATAAAAGAAATTACTTCTTATAATGATAAGATTGCCTTTATACCCAATATGATAATGGACGAACAAAAACTTGAAAGTGTATATGAATATTTGGCCTTTCCATTAAAAATTCAAGAACTTTCAGAAGAGAAAATTGCTGAAGAAATTCATTCTGTAGCCAAAAATATTGATCCTTTTATTGACCTTGAAAAACCGATAAAAGAGTTATCTTTCAAGGAAGGGGTACTCATCACATGTATTAGAGCTATTTTATCTAAACCGAGTCTCATAATCATCGATGAACCGTTCTATCAATTCCCGAATAGCAAAAGAAAAGAAATTATACACGTAGTGAAAGAATTTCATGATAACTGGGCAGGCTGTCCTGTCGTTATATTTAGTAGTTATAACAAAGAATGGCTTTCTTTTGTCAATCGTTTAGCTATTATCCAGGGTTACGAACTTCTACAAATTGGAGATCCAAAATCCTTAGTTGAAGAACCAAAATCAATTTTTGTGGCAAAATACATCCATGGCGAAGGCTTCACCCTTTTAAGAGGAAAGCTAAAAGGAAATCACTTTACGAGCAATGGTTTTTCATGTTCCTTGCCACTAATAAAGTTTAGTGAAGATAAGTTCTATGAAGGACAAGACGTTGTCATTGGAATTCATGCGACAAGCTTTCAGATAAACGAAGGAAGAGATACTTCTGATATAGTGTTGAAAGTACCAGTACATATAGTATTAGAGGAGGATTTCTATTACAAGTTGTATACTAATGTCGATAGTCAACCTCTAGTTGCCCATGTGAAAAAAAGTGGTAAAATGAACGAAGGGGAACAAATACAATTGTCACTTCCTTTCGAAAATTTGTTGTTTTTTGATAGGAATACAGAAAAAAGATTAATGTAAAGAGGTTGATATGAATGAGTAGTCATTGGTTTGTAGGCGTGGATATTGGGGGAACAACGATTAAGCTAGCAATTATTGATACATACGGGGAAATCATAACTAAGTGGGAAATCCCCACAAATACAGAAGATGAAGGAAAAAGAATACCTATTGAATTAAGTAAAGCTATTTTCACAAAAATGGAAGAGATCAATGAACCAAAAGAAAAGCTAAGAGGGATTGGTGTAGGAGCCCCGGGCTTTATTGATATGGATACTGGTCTTATATATCGTGCAGTGAATATCGGTTGGACCAATTTCCCTTTAAAAGATCTAATTGAAGTTGAAACTGGTCTTCCAGTTGTTGTAGATAATGATGCTAACTTAGCAGCTCTAGGTGAAATGTGGCGTGGAGCTGGTGAGGGTGCTAAGAATTTATTAGCTGTTACTCTAGGGACGGGTGTTGGTGGTGGCTTAATCGCGAATGGACAAATTTTGCATGGAGTCAATGGAATGGCAGGAGAAATTGGTCATATCACATCAATTGCTAAGGGGGGAGCACCCTGCAACTGTGGGAAAACCGGTTGTTTAGAAACAATTGCTTCTGCAACAGGAATTGCTCGAATTGCTACAGAAAAAGTGATAGGTGGCATTACTAGTAGTGAACTAAAGGAAGTTTTTAATCGAGAAGGCAAATTATCAGCAAAGGATGTTTTTGATGCTGCTAAAAACCAAGATTCTCTTGCTTTAGAGGTTATTGATGAGATAAGTTTTCATTTAGGTTTAGCAATTGCTAACTTGGCTAATGCATTAAATCCTGAGAAGATTGTACTTGGTGGAGGTGTTTCTAAAGCTGGCGAGTTCTTAACTACTTCTATTCAAAAGCATTTTGAAGCCTATGCATTACCGCGTGTCGTTGAAGGAGCAAACATTGCAATTGCTACATTAGGGAATGATGCTGGTGTAATTGGTGCTGTTTGGCTCATTAAACAAAAGATAAACAAATAATTACTTATATAGTCAAACTTCTGTTCACAAGAAGTTTGACTATTTTTTTTTGACCCAAGTTTTTCTATTCTATTTTGTTTGAGACTCCCGTCGATTAATGGGATAATAAAGAGACAAGGAGGGGGTTAATGTGAAGAAATTTTCTGCTATTCTTATACTTATCTTCCTACTTAGTTGTGATCAATTAGGTGAAACTGAATTTTTACCTAGTAGCGATTTATCCGGTAATTCCTCTAGGCTGCTAGCTAAATCAGGCATACCTTTGTCTCTAACAAATATAGAGCAAGTACAAAGCATAGGGGCGTCCATGTATAGTTTTGTAACTATTAATGATTGGTATGATAACGAGTCATTACTTTATTTGACGGATGAAAATGGACTGTCAATTGTTTACAAGTTTCATATATTAACAGGGGAAGAAGAAATCTTTTTTCAGTTGGATCAACCGATTATTAGCTTAGAAGCGAATAGAAATTTCTCTATTTTTGTGATTGAAGTTTCGACAATGAGAGGAAATAAGGAACTCTATTTTTTAAGTAAAAAGGGAGAGGTTTTATATACGTTAAGTGAATTAGGTGAGCACTACGAGTTATATTGGAACCCTCATACAGAAGGTGAATTGACGGTTGCGACAGTTCAAGATGACTTTTCAATAGAATTATTCCACCTTAATCTTAACACAAAGGAAGTAAGAAATTTCGAGTTTGATCATTTCTACATTCAATGGATGAACAAGGAGGAACTAGCCTATTTAAATTGGGACATGTATTCACTTAGTTTCTATGCAACGTTATATACGTATGATGTAAAGGAACAAAGAGAAACAAAACTTCTTGACGAAATTATTACTTTTTTCTCATTTGGTGATGTATTTCTAACAGTCTCAATAGAAGATAAAAATGTATCGAAATCTGACTATATTTTCTATGATACTCAGACCAAAGAGGAAATATCGAGTATAAAAATTCCAATACTAAATACGTATTCAGAACAATGGTGGATTCCTTTCCAAGATTATGACGCTAGCAGTAATACTTTTTATATTTTACAACCTCTGAGCAATGGTGACTTATTTGATTACTCAGAGGGATATAGGTTGGTTTCCTTTGAGGTTGAAACAGAAAAAACAAAAGATATTGCTCTACTTAGTGAAGACTTCCCTCTCAAAGCTTCCCCGGACGGTCAGTGGTTAGTGTACGGGTACCAATTAGAAAACTTGGTTGATATAAAAAAGAAAAAAATACATTCTTTACTACATTGGTAAGTAAAACGATTGAAATTACCTAGATTTCTGTCATAATTAAAGAAAATGTAAAAACTTTATAGAAGACTAGGGGTGCCGCTTTTAGGCTGAGAAAAAGGTAAGACTTTTACCCTTGAACCTGATTTGGATTATACCAGCGTAGGGAAGTCGTTGATTTGCTATGAACTAGCCGTAATCCGTCTTTCTTGGGTTACGGTTTTATTTTAGTTAGAGTATGAAATTTTCGGAGGTTGATTATGAAAGAATTTCGTTTATATGCAATAACAGGAGAAGAGTTTCATCAAGGAAGAGATTTAATTGAAGTGATGGAAGCGGCCATTGTTGGCGGGGTTGACATCTTTCAACTTCGAGATAAAAACAGTAGTAAAAAGGTAGTATTTGAGAAAGCAAAACGACTAAAAGAATTAGCCCAAAAGTATAGTGTGCCGTTCATTGTGAATGACCATATTGACATTGCATTAGCCGTTGATGCAGACGGTATTCATTTGGGTCAAGATGATTTACCACTTCAAGAGGCCAGAAAAATTTTTGGTCAGAATAAAATTATTGGGATTTCAACCCACGAAATAGCAGAAGCAAGAGAAGCCGAACTTAATGGTGCCGATTATATAGGTGTTGGTCCAATTTTCCCGACAAAGAGTAAAGTAGATGTGGTTGACCCTGTGACGACAAAGTATATTGAGGAAGTCGTAAAAGAGATTACAATTCCTTTTGTAGCAATCGGAGGAATAAAGCTTCATAACGTTGATCAAGTGTTAGCCGCTGGAGCAACTAGAATATGTGCAATTAGTGAGATTGTCGGCAATGAAGATATTACAAAAACATGTCAAGAATTTATAAAGAAGATTGAAGCAAGGAGGTAGGGGTATTGTTTATTTTTATTAACGGAGAAAAGACCGAATTATCCTTAGAGACACTAGCAGATGTGGTTAACCATTATAAACTAGATGAACAACTAGTTGTCACTGAAGTGGATGGAGAAATTATTGGGTGTGAAGATCGTCCTCGCACAAAATTACAGGAAGGTATGAAAATTGAAATTGTACAGTTCGTTGGCGGTGGTTGATTAAAGTTCTTTACGAAGAATAGAAACAAAGTGGAGGGTCATAAATTATGACGATAGCGAAAGCATTAACTATTGCCGGCTCTGATTGTGGTGGCGGTGCGGGCATTCAGGCGGATTTAAAATCATTTCAAGAGCGTGATGTGTTTGGTATGAGCGTTATTACTGTTTTAACAGCTCAAAATACACTAGGAGTTCATGGTGTATATCCCCAAACACTTGAGGCTATTGGTGCTCAAATTGATGCGATTTTTCAAGATATGGGAACAGATGCAGTAAAAACAGGCATGCTTTTCTCCGATGAAATTGTTCATCTAGTCGTGGAAAAACTACAACAATATAAGGCTAAGAATATTGTTGTAGATCCTGTTATGATTGCTAAAGGAGGAGCCCCACTATTACAGAAACAAGCAATGGATACAGTAAAGTCACGTTTGCTTCCAATAGCTACAGTTATTACTCCTAATTTACCTGAAGCTTGTGAAATTCTAGGTTTAGACTCAATTAACACGCTTGAAGAAATGAAAAAAGCTGCGAAAGCACTTAGAGAGCTTGGACCTAAATATGTAGTATTAAAAGGTGGCCATTTAGAAGGGAGTAATGAAGCGGTCGATATCTTATTTGATGGTGAAGAATACTTTTATTTTACTGCAAAACGAATTGATACAATACATACTCATGGCACGGGTTGTACATTTGCCGCAGCAATTACGGCTGAACTAGCAAAAGGTAAGTCTGTACATGAAGCAGTTGGTACGGCTAAACAGTTTATTCAAGCTGCCATTGAGGAATCACTTTGTATTGGTAAAGGAATAGGTCCTACAAAGCATAGTGCATACCGTTTAAGATAGGTGATTAGGGATTGTTTAAAGTACGTATTACTTTGAAATAATCCCTTTTTCACTTTTTTCCTTATACATGCTATTCTAGTAGTAAAGTATCTGTTATTAAGAGAGAAATGAGGAGATAGAAACAGTGAACAAATTTGTATTTTTCTTACCGGTAGGAGTAATGGCCCTATTGTTTTACTTTGGCTATCACTATATTAATAATATTGATGCCACCACAAATGAATCGTTACAAAAAGATATCGTAGTTTCATTTGAGGCAAATCGAGAAGGCGATACAGTCACTATCATTGGAAAATGGGACTGGACACAAATGCCAGTAGACGGGCTAGTTGGTAACGATTATATAACCATAGCATTTCAAGATAAAGCAGGAGCTACTCTTTTACCAGACAACATTTATTCAACCGAATTAAATCTTCTTAAAGGAAATCAGGTATTACAAACCATAGAGGGTGAAGTAAATGAGAAAGGCATTGTATTTTCGTTTCCAAATGAAATTATTGATCACGAGAGTTACGGAAATCGAGGAGAAGTAACAGTTGTAGCTCGGTTAGATAGTAATGAGCAATATATGGCTTCGCTTTCATATGTACATACATGGCTTGATCATGAGCTGATTGCTTTTAATAGTCTATACTCGTTAGAAACTGGTCTTTCAGATATCCTAACTAATAAATATTGGGTAATCAATCGATTAATTCAATTTTAAAGGGGCGTGAACATCTTATTGATTAAAGGAATGTCATACCAAAATGGAATTTTCTTTATGGGTAAGACGCATATTTCATGTGCTTATAACGAGCAAGGAAAAATTGTTGAATGGGTCAAGCCTATTGATAGTAAATCATTATTACAAGCAAGTAAGCAAGTTATCGTTGCAATGCCACTTTGGTTTAAATTGTTATCAATGATATTTTTTTTAGCGATCTTTCTACCAAAGGTCCTAGTAACATTTGGAGGATTAGGGTGGAATGGTCTTCCATATTATTCTATCTTTTACTATATATTTGGTACCCATTTCATCTTTCCTAAGGAGTTGCGTAAGTATCATGGTGCTGAACATAAGGTGTTTAGTTTTTCTGGGGTAAAAGCGATGTATCGTGCTCATGAAATCAAACAAGCGAAAATAACTAACCGCTACTGTTCAACAAACATAGTTGTCGTTTATTTTAGCTTAGTAATCACCCTGACGCTCTTGGCTTCCCTATACTTATCGTTTTACGACGCTATTGCCCTTGCTTCCTATGGAGCGTTGCTAATTACTCCCTTACTAAATAAAAAACTTAATCATAAGTGGCTTCGATTTATTCGAGGTTATGTCTTAAACGTTTCTTACTATCTTCAAGAAAAGGTTACAACGACGGAACCAGATGATTTTCATATTCGAACGGCAATTAGATCATATCGAAGGTTAGCATTAAAAGAGTTTCCAAGTGAATTAAGAGAAAGAATACAACCTAAGGAGGAAAAGAGAATGGCAATCGTTGATATTACAATTATTCCAATAGGAACAGATGGACCTAGTGTTAGTCAGCATGTAGTAGAAATTCATAAAGTGTTAGAAAGGTATCAAGATCAAATCAATTATCAGCTTACACCTATGAGCACGATCATTGAAGGTGAGCTACCTATTTTATTTGAAGTGATACAAGCAATACATGAGGTTCCCTTTTCTAAAGGTATCCAAAGGGTTGCTACGAACATCCGTATTGATGACCGTCGTGACAAAATTCAGACGATGGCAACAAAAATCCAGAGTGTCGAAGAAAAGTTACACAAAGAAGAATAAAGAAAAAAGAGGCCGATTGGCCTCTTTTTTCTAAACGCTTCCTGTGAAAGAAGATAAAATTGTCATAACAGAAAACCATCCGAATACAGCAAACGAAAGGAATGCAAATGCTGCTCCAAAAAGGTTTTTGCGACGGAATTCACGAAGAATGCCCAAACCACTTAGAATAGCTACTAATAGTGTAATAATACCTAGAACCATCCTGCAAAACCTCCTTAACTAACTATGTAATGTATTGTTATTATTTTGCTATTATTAAGTACACTATATTATTTTAATTGTTTTCAAACTGTTTGTCGAGTGATACTTTATAATATTGAGACTGAAAACATGTTTATGGATAAAATGTTACAATAATTTTGTAGGCGTCTGCTACTCCTTGAATTAGCTCTTGGTGATAACGTTCTACAAAATAGTAGGTTTTATTCGTACAAGTATCAACACCGACTAAATGTTCATCCATTTGTTCTAAAGCAGCAAGTACATCTTTCTCATTATTTCCTGAAGTTGTAAAAGGAATAACTAAATCTCCATATAGAAAATATTTTTTTTCATTTGAGATAAAACCAAAATCGAGAAATGTACTTTTTGTCGTTGCGTTTTCTAGCATATAAATAGCAAAGGATGTTTCAAATAAATCCAGCGTTTGTAACAAGTTGATTAATTCATGTTTTTCTTCATTCGTCTTTACAACAATTCCATACTGGTAATAATCTAATGGATGTTTTGTTAAGTAGTCTTTAACTTCAGGATACTCAGCAATAATTTCTTTCGTTTCGTTCACGAGTTCAACACCAGTGTATTTGTCCATATATCCTCCATTAGCTGATATTTTTGAAAGCTTGTTTATTTAAGTGTAAAATAAAGACAATATAGATGTAAAGGAGAAGATTTTAATGAAATGGGAACAAATCCCGCTAGGACCGCTACAAACAAATGCATATGTTTTATATAATGAGGACAATAAAGAAGCTATTATCTTTGATCCAGGTGGTGAAGGAGCAAAGTTAAACAATTGGATAAAGTCTGAAGGGTTAAAACCTCTTGCCATCCTCTTGACTCATGCCCATTTTGATCACATCGGAGCAGTTGATGAGGTTCGAGAAAAATGGGAAATTCCTGTTTATATACATAAGAAAGAAAGTGGTTGGTTATCTGATCCTAAAAAGAATGGCTCTGCTTTATTTATGGGAGTAAATGCAATCAAGGCGAAGGATGCAGATTACCTAATTAAAGAAGAAGGTCAATTAGAAATTGGATCATATGTATTAGAAGTACTCGAAACGCCTGGCCATTCTCCAGGTAGTGTTTCTTACTACTTTCAGAAGTTAGGTGTTGTTTTTTCAGGTGATGCATTATTTGCTGGAGGAATTGGAAGAACGGACTTACCTGGCGGCAGCTATGAAGTACTAATGAAGAGCATAAATTCTAAGTTAATGGAGTTACCTGAAAATACGGTTGTTGCTAGCGGTCATGGTTCATTAACAAGAATAGGAATTGAAATGGACTCAAATCCTTTTTTATCTGGGATGTAAGTAAGTAACATAATATAGGAAAATTGTGGAACACTATGAAAAACAAGGAGGGTTTCGTTTGAATAGTGTTTCTACTTTTTTAGTATTTCAAGGGTTGTTCGGTCTCTCTATGAATGCTTGGATTTTAATCATTGTTATGCTTAGTTTGTCTGGTGCAGCCTCGTTTATTTTCATCGGTGCAAAGAATAGTGGTCAGTTCGATGATGTTGAGGGAATTAAGTACAGAATGTTAGTTGAGGAAGAGGAAGAGTTAGAGTTTTATGACTGATGATAAGAAAAGCGCAAGGCGCCCGCCTATCGGCGACAAGCAAATGTTCTGACCGATAAAAGTTTGCACTTTCACTTTAATTAAGGGAAAAAGGAAAGTCACTTTTTCCTTGGTCAGGTTATTTGACCTCGAGCCAAGAACATCTTTGAATTACCTCTCGGATCTTTGCGACGAGTAACCGCAGGAGCAGATGGCGCCTGGAGCTAGACAATTTTTACGTTGGAATTTTATGTAAAAAAGGAGGTTGACTCTACGGGAGTCAACCTCAAATGGGGAGTTAATCTTAGTTATCATAAATGAACTTTTGAGGGGAGGGGGAACTCCCGAAGATCATTGCTAACTTACAAATTTATTATATAACCATATAAACAACATGTCAACAGTGTTAATTATATTTTTTAGGATGGGGGAGATCATTTTGAAAGAGTACGTTATTGCTACAATTCAAAGCACAGAAAAGAAAATGATCACATATGCAGAGTATATAAATCTTGTTTTATATGATACTAGTATAGGTTATTACATGAAGGATCAAAAGAAATTAGGCAAAGACGGAGACTTTTATACCAGTAGTGGTGTTCATGAAGTTTTCGGACGTGCGTTTGCTCATTTTTTCATAGACTTACTTGAGAAAGAGTCTCTACCAGCAAAAATTTGTGAGTTTGGTGGTGGAGATGGCCGTTTTGCCAAAGCTGTTCTTGATGAGTGGGATAGTATTAGTGATCAATCACTAGAGTATGTGATTATTGAAACTAGCCCTTACCATCGAAATGAACAACGAAAGCTAATCGGTGACAACAGATTTTATCAATTTGCTAGTTTAGAAGAATTTAAAGACCATGCTGGAAAAAAATTTGAGGGCATCATTTTCTCAAATGAGCTACTCGATGCATTTCCAGTCCATGTAGTTGAAAAAGCTGGAAATAACTTGTTTGAAGTGTTTGTGGCTGTGGATGATACGGGGAACTTAATTGAAAAAAGAGAAAAATGTAGTGAAAAACTAGAAGAATGGTTAATTGAATATGGGCCAAAGTTAGCTGACAAGCAGCGAATCGAGGTACCAATCTACATGAATTCATGGTTAGATAGTGTAAATCATTTTCTCGAGAAAGGTTTTTTACTAACAATTGATTATGGTTATACAAAAGAAGAATGGACGTTTCCGCAAAGATACGATGGTAGTCTCCGTGGTTACTATAAACATCAGATGATTAAAAATCCACTTGAACATCCTGGTGAAATGGATTTAACTACACATATTCATTTAGATGCCTATGAAGAAATTGTAACAAAAATGGGTTTCGAAAAAATTTGTGAAGTAAAACAAAACCGCTTTTTACTGATGATTGGCATGCTGAAGTTTTTGCAGGAAAACTATGATCCTAATCCATTCTCCGAAAGAAGTAAACGGAACCGAGCGATACAATCGCTAATTAGTGATACTGGAATGAGTGCAGCTTTTCAGGTTTTTCTTCACGGTAAAAAGATTGAACATGGAAAGTCTTATAAGTTTCTTCATGAGGATCCGTATAAAATTTAAAGGCTCTTTTCGTAAACATTGTGGCATTCTTATCCTAAAATAATCGGGAAAATAGCTAGATGAATATATCACCCAATAAATTATGTAAGAAAAGAGCGTACTTACTAAATTAGTAGTAAATTCTTAGTAACTTGTGTAAAAATCCGGCTTTTGGGATTTTTACGAAAGCAACAAACTTTGCGAAAACAGCCAATTTAAAAGTAAGAATAAAAAAAGGCGACTTAGTCAAGTCGCCTTTTGATCGTCTTCTTAGTGTCCGCCAATTCCTGGTACCATTAAGAACGTAGCATAATACGTAAATCCAACAAAAAATAGTGTTAGGAAAGCACCAAAAATGTATAAGTACATACGTTCTGAAAGATTTAAGTAACTTAATGCTAGAAATGCTCCAGTAATTCCGAAGAAAAGTATTGCCGTACTATGCATATCACCAATCATAAATAAAACTGCAAAAATACCTGTCCAGAAGCTTAAAACACGATACATGCGCTCCACGTTATTCCCCCCTTTATTATGTATAGGATATACACATTTAAACAATTTAGTCATTATTTAAATGTGTATGAGAAGATAATATCAAATATATTATATACATAGGAAAACGAGTTGTAAATGTTAAGGTAGGATTAACGTTCGATATGCACAGAAACTATATTGATGACTATCTGACATTGCGTTAGTTTTATCTAAGTTAATTTCTCCAAAGAAGTAGTCAAAGAATCCGTTTATTAAGGCTTGATGCATTTTACAAATGGGAATACGGTCAGGAACTAACTCTTTAAATGTACAGTTATAAACTCTAAAGTTCACTTCATGAGTATTTTTATCATAGTGCAGTTCAGGATTTAAGCCTTGTTGAAGTGCAACAGTTTTAATATGAGTTAGACGTTCTTCATTTGAAAGTGCTTTTAGGTTTAAATCTAGGTATTGTGAATACGTTCGAGAAGTTTCATAACCAAATTTTCTACCCGTCTCCATTAATGCTTTTTCACCAACAGGACCTAAGCTCAGTAGTGTATCTATCGCAATTTCTGATAACTTTTGGAAATCTCGAAATGGAAACTGAAGACTAATAACCTCATCGGAAACACGATAAAACCTGCTCGGTCTTCCACCTTTTCCTGTTTTCTTTGTTTCAGAAATTAACATATTAACGTCTTCTAGTTTTGTTAAGTGAAGTCTTGCTACGTTTGCGTGTATCTCAAATGCATCTGCAATCTCTTGCACTGTCACATCACGATGTTGCTTTGTTACATATTGGTATATAGAGAATCTTGTTGGATCTGAAAGAACACCTGTAATCTTTAATGTTTGTTGTTCCATCTATATTCACTCCCCGTGAGTCTTTCCCTCATTATATTATAATTAAAAGCATTTACAATTTAATTATGTGGTTAAAGTTAGAAATTTATTTGAATTTTTTTTGAACATTTTGATTAGAAAAAACAAAAAAACTATAAATTTTGCTTGCAATTTCTGAAACGATAAAAAGATCCATGGAGCGCATCCATGGACTTTTTAGAAATATAATAATTGCAATGGCTGGGATAGAAGGATTCGAACCTTCGAATGACGGAGTCAAAGTCCGGTGCCTTACCACTTGGCTATATCCCATCAACTGATTACATTTGTTAGTATAGGTAAATTACAAGATATTATTCATAAAAAAGAGGAAAAAGTAAAGTTAATGTCGAATTGTTATTTTGAAATTCCCCATAATTCCCCGAGTAACTTTATAAGGAAGGTGCCAACATGTCTAGCATTGAACGAAAGAGCGATGAAATTGTTTTGAGGGCCGTTCAGCAAAAAGCTTCAGACATCCATATTGTCCCCGCTAACAGCTATTCAGCCGTCCAATTCAAAATTAACAATCGTTTAGTAAGTTACGAAAAGTTGAAAAACAGTGAAGCAGAAAAACTTATCTCTCATTTTAAATTCCGGTCTAAAATGGATATTGGTGAGCGAAGGAGACCTCAAAATGGTTCGTTAAAGATACAAGTCAAGCAGCATGAGACTAACTTACGTTTATCTACTTTACCAACTACTCCTCATGAAAGTTTAGCCATTCGAGTTTTACCTCAAAGTGAAATTACCACCCTAAATCAACTTTCACTTTTTCCCAATCAGACAGATCATTTACGATTATTGATGAAAAAAGCACACGGTTTGTTACTTGTCTCTGGACCAACGGGTTCAGGTAAAACAACAACTATTTACTCCTTACTATCGGATGAGATGCTAAGAGGTAGGAGAATTATCACCATTGAAGATCCAATTGAAAAAAGAAATGATGCCTTTATACAAGTAGAAATAAATGAAAAAGCGGGGGTAACATATGTAGAAGCTCTGAAAGCTACACTACGCCATGATCCTGATATCATTATGATAGGTGAAATTCGTGATGAGAGAACTGCACAAATAGCCATTCGAGCAGCTATGACGGGACACTTAGTCATAAGTACCATTCATGCAACTAATTGTGTGGGCAGTATCTCAAGGCTGAGAGAATTTGGATGTGCTAAAATAGATTTGAAAGAGACAATTATAGGTGTAGTTTCTCAGCGACTTCTGACTTTAAAATGTCCCCTCTGCAATCAGCACTGCTCTAATTATTGTTGCTTTAATCAAAATAAAAGATTAGCTGCTTACGAAATCCTATCTGGAAGTATGTTAGAAATGGCGCTAGATCATAAAGACATCCCACTGAATTTTGAAACTCTTCCTAGAGTGATAAGAAAAAGTATTGCTTTAGGGTATGTTGATATAATGGAATATGAAAGGTGGCTATGTTAATGAAATTGAAACATAGCTGGGATACCCACCAAAAGGCTGAGTTTTTGATTAGAATAGGGACTCTGTTAGAGCAGGGTTATACGATTACCGAGGGTGTAAATTTTTTTAGTAAGTACCAAAAGGAAAACCAGAAGCCGTTACTTAGAGAGCTTTTAGACAATCTTCACAGAGGAGTTACTATAAGTAAAGCATTGGAGGTTTTGAGTTTACCACAACACATTATTGGCTTTGTGTATCTGGCTGAACACTATGGTAACTTACCAAGTGGATTAATCGATGGCGGAAATTTATTAAAAAAGAGCGAAGAGCTCAAAGAAAAACTACAAAAGTTATTAAAATATCCACTATTCCTAATGTGGATGTTAAGTCTATTTATGGTTGTCATGTACCAGTATTTATTTCCGCAATTTTTACAGCTTTTTTCTACAATGAATGTCGAATTACCATTCATAACGAAAATGTTTCTGCACTTCATTAAAAACTCTCCTTTACTTATCCCCTTTATTTTGATTGTCCTAGCTTCTTTTGCTTTCTACTATCTCATTTCATTTCGTAAGAAAACTATAAGACGAAAAGCAAAGTTTTACTCTTCACTCCCACTGTTTGGAAGTTATTATCAAATCGTTATTACATACATGTTTTCTACTAACCTTAGCTATTTAATTAAAAACGGAATTTCCATTTATGATTCACTTATGATTTTTAAAAAGGTTGAAGGTCTAGGGTATATAAGTGAACAAGCAGAAAGGTTAATTGAAAGATTAGAAGCAGGTGAACAATTACAAAATGTCATTATAAATGAAACTCTTTACCTTGATGGTTTGGGATATATTATTGAACATGGTCAAACGAATAGCCGTCTTGATGAGGAGTTGTCACATTATAGTGATTGGCTTTTCATAGAATTAGATAACAAATTAAAAAAATTACTAATGATCGTTCAACCAATTTTGTTCCTGTTCATTGGTCTTATCGTACTCGTAATGTTCGCAGCGATATTGCTACCGGTGTTTTCTCTTATTAAGGGCCTCTAGCTAAAATAATAGTGTCCGCTGTTCGAATGCGGACACTATTATTAATTTGCTAATAACGTGTGAATGGTTACAAATCGGTAGCCTTTTGCTCGAAGTTCATCAATGATTCGGGGTAACGCTTCAACAGTCCCATCCAAGAGTCTAGCGTCCTCTCGATGTGGTTCGAAATTGTGCTGTAAAATAATTCCTCCTGGAGAGATATCACGATGGACGATCGAAAGTATATCGTCCCCTGATAAACCACTCCAATCCAACGTATCAACTGTCCACATAATTGTTCTCATTCCCATTTTCTCTAGCAATAAGGCGTCAGCTTTCGTAATCGCACCATATGGTGGCCTAAATAAATCCGATCTACGACCTATCGTTCGATCGATCACTGTTTGTGTCGAATTAATTTCTTCAATAATTTGTTCAGTCATTACTCGGGGAAAACTAGGATGATTCCATGTATGGTTACCAAATGCATGACCTTCATTAAATATTCTCTTCATAATATTGGGGTAGTTCTCAACTTGCTTGCCCATAACAAAAAATGTGGCACGAACATTTTTTTCCTTTAATATATCTAAAATTTGTGGTGTGTAATGTGGATCAGGTCCATCATCAAATGTTAGTGCCACAAACTTCCGTTCTGGATTGCCTCTTCTAATTGAGCTCTTAGCGGAACGAATATTTGTTGTAATCTCCGTTCTTCTAAGTTTAGGGTTATAGGTTACGATCATTCCAAATTTTTTTGCGAGATCAACTAGGGGTACGTATACATCCCCATCTATTTCAACTGTATTTGTAACCAAAGGAAATCTAACCCATTTTTTCACTTTTCCAAGATAATCATCGGAAAAATTTTTATTTATAGGTAAGGCATAAAGATTTTCTTCAAATGAAAATACCACTGATCGGTACTGTTGGTTACGATTCACATTCACTCCAGTATGCTTTAAAAAAAATGCAGGGACTAATATATGACCGCTTCTCATTAGGTATTTAGTTTTTTGTGGCCTTCCATCAACGATTATTTCAGCCTCAGGTATAGCAGACTCGTCTGCAAAGCTAGAGTTTAAAGGTAGTAGCAAGCAAATTAAAAAACCGACAACAAGGATAGTAAATTGTTTATTCATTAAAACTCTCATTTCTTTTTTTTATTATTTTGTATTGTTTCCTAATTTTAGAAAGATATGAGTAATACATCGGTCATTACATATAGAAAAAAAATATTTGACATTGATAATCATTATCATTTATAATCTAATTAACGAATAGAAGAGCGATGGGAGAGACAAATAAATGAGATCTTTATTAATAGTTGGTGCTGATCACTTGGGGACAATTCCACAAAAATTGGAGGAACTAGGCATTTCAGAAGTAACACATTTATGTGGGAGAAAAGTACAGATGGTAAAAAGAGAAATACCTGAAAATGTAGATTCGATTCTTGTCTTAACAGATTATATAAATCATAATCTAGCAAAAGCACTTAAGAAAAAAGCCCAAGACCAGTCAGTTCCCGTTTATTATGCCAAACGTTCATGGTGTTCAATTTACCAAGCTCTATCTAAATGCGAAATTCTATGTCCTGTACATAATGAATGCAAACAAACAACGATGAAACATTAAATATAAATAAAAAGTAAGCTGAGGGGAAAATCTCAGCTTACTTTTTAGAGCCTTTCAAAGCTATGGTATCGTGTTCCTTGAAATGTTAACTTACCAACATCACCTTCTGCTAGTTGGTTAAATTCTTTTCCTGTGATTTGAAATTCAACATTTTTAGAAGGATCTATTACAAAGGTTGCATAGTAATCAGTGGGAACAGGGTTGTTATCCCTAAGATTGTGCACGGATCTAGTTTTCTTTGTTCGTAGAGAAATAACTTTACTGTTTACTGTAAGGATTGGTTGTTTGTTATTCCGCCTCCAATCCATAACACCCTTATAGATTTTAAATACTATTACTGCAACGACAATGAGAAGCAAGATAGGAAAAATGCTACTCTCAAAAAAGGATGGATCGATCATATAGGAGCCTCCTAATCAATTGGGTTTACTTAAACTAGGATAGAGAAATTTCACAATTTAGTAAAGAAGTTAGTAAATATAAGGCAGGAATTCTGTTGAACTTTGTCAAATCTTACTCATGAAGAACAAATTCCTCTTACCTTAAAGAAAGATGGAGGTGACAAACTTCCCAGAGCTTCCAGTGTTTCCCCTAATCAAACCTACCTTAATAACCCACAATGAAACAGTCTCAATAAAAACTTATTGAGGTGTAAAAATGAAATCACTTAAATATGTCAAAAATGAAATGGCGTTTACATTAATTGAAATGATGATAGTCCTTATGATCATTTCGATTCTCCTTCTAATTGCTATTCCAAATATGTCAAATAATAATAATGTTGCCAATGCACGGGGTTGTGATGCTACAATACAGTTATTGCAAGCACAGGTTGGGGCTTATTATGTCGAGAATAAAATGTATCCAAAGGACTTAGGTGATCTATCTCCTAAATACGTTGAAACAATCGTTTGTCCCGATAAAACAGTGCTTATGTTAACCTCAGATAATAAAGTAGTAGTGAAACCCTAATCCTAATGTTAATCAAGAATGAAAAAGGCCACACCTTACTTGAAATGTCCCTCGTATTGTTCATCATCGCCGTTGTCTCTTCAATCTCTATTATCAATATGAAATCCACTTATGATGCAGGCATTCGTAATCAGTTTTTATACCAACTGCAGCAAGATTTATATTACGCACAACAAATGGCTATCAGTAAGCAAACACTGACAACAGTGATCTTCTATAACGGCACCAAAGAGTATAGAGTTATTCAAAATGGAAGAGCAATTATTCAGAGAGACTTTCCTCATATTGATACTAGGTTTTTCCAGGGGACGTTAGCACTTAACGACATTCATTTCCTTTCTAACGGGAGTCCCCGAAAGTCAGGTAGCTTAACATTTTCCCTAGGTGATTACCGATATCGGTTGGTCTTGCTCATGGGAAGGGGAAGATTTTACATTGAACAATTCTAAAGGATTTTCGCTAATTGAGGTCATGACGTCATTAATGATCTTATCACTTACCTCCATGGCAATTCTGCCAGCACTAAACCAAGTATATGAGGAAAGAATGGCAATTCTGCAAGAAAAACAAGGGATTAACATCCTTGAAAAGATGTTAACAGAGTGGACTTATGATGGTGATTTTTTGTATGAGGAAGAAATCAATGACTTAGAAACAATGTATCGTGTATCCTACACATTTGCTGATTCGGGGCCAGATTTAAAAGTCTGTGTTACTTGGCAAGGAAGAAATCAACGATTGTACGAGAGGTGTGCATCCGCTAAGAAATGAAACATAAAAATGGTTTTACGTTAGTAGAAGTTCTGATCGCCTTTTCAATTCTAATCTTACTTACTTCATTTCTCCCACAAGCTATAAAAGTCATTCGTTTTGAGCCGAAGCTTTTACACCACATGGAAACAAGCTTATTCTTTCAACAATTAACATTAGACGTGCAGCTGTCGTCTACTATCCAAGTTGCTAATAATATCTTGTATCTTCAACAAAACAACGAAGAGGAAGTTACATACGCTTATTTCCAAAACCGAGTAAGGCGGCAAGTAAATCATAAGGGACAAGAGATAGTTTTACAAAATATATCAACTATTAAGTTTACGAAATGGAAAAACGGGATTGACGTGCTTATAACAGACATCTACAATCAGACTCATCAGAATAGAATTACTCATCGTCTTCCTTTAGAGACAATGAAAGATGGATAATAATCGAGGCTTTATCTTGCCAACTACCCTTATGATCCTATTTTTATTACTATCTTTTTTAACCTTTCAAATTAGTCAGTATATGATCGAAAAGGAGCTCATCAAAGAAGAAGCAGAACTTTTTACAGCTGAACGCTTATTACAAAAAGGAATTGTCGATGTCTCAAAGATGTTAAAATCAGATAGTCGGGATGTTTATTCGGGAATACTTTTTTATGAAGAAGGAGAAATAACGTTCGTTGTCAAAAAAGAAGTAAGTACAGTAAAATCTGTTCAAGTAGTAAGTAAAACGTATCAAAATCGATCAAAACAAACTACATTCTATTATAATATACAGAATGAGACTGTTCTGCCGTGGTTAAAGGAGAGATAAGGTGGGTAACAAAGAACACATTTTTTTAACAGGATTTATGGGGGCTGGGAAAACAACTGTTGGCCAATTACTTTCTAGGCAATTAAATATTCCGGTCATTGACACAGACAGCTATATTGAAGAAAGCTTTGATAAGAGCATTAAGGCAATTTTTCAAGAGGATGGAGAAAATATATTCCGTGATTATGAAACAAATGCACTTCAAAGTTTGTGCGGCCAAACTCAAAAAATCATCACAACTGGTGGGGGGATTGTTCTTCGACCTGAGAACCGTCAGTTAATGAAAGAGTATGGCATAGTGATTTTTCTTTATTGTGATATTGAGGAAACAACTCGTAGGTTGGCAACAGATCAAAGCAGACCATTATTTAAAGCGGATTTTGCTGCCAATAAAAAACGTTTTGAAGCAAGACTCCCATTTTACCGGGAAGCTGATTTTACGATTGAAACAACAAAGAAACCCCTTGATGAAATAGTTAATGAAATCATCACTTGTTTAGAATAACAGTCATTAACATTGGTAATAATAAGTGTAAAAACTAAGCTGGTGATTTTGTAATGAAAACAAATGACTATGTAAAATATGTAACCCAACAATTTGTTAGTTATGTAGATACACCTAGTGAGAAACGGAAGGCAATGAAAGAAGAGCGAAAAGCAAGTAAAGATCCTTTTGCTTATCGTTGGTTTGGTTTAATTCCATTTGCTCTTTCGCAACTATTTCAAACGAAGAAGAAAAATTCATAATAAACTAAAACTGACTCAACTTGTTCAAGTTGAGTCAGTTTTGGTTATTTACTACTTAGATAAAAAAGACCACCGTTGATAATGTTGATATTTATTTTAGGTTCATATTGGTCCTTTAGCGCCTCAATTTCTAAGAAATAGCTCTCAGGTTTTTCTTCCATATCTTCGTAAAAAGTTTCTAATAAACGTAAGTCTTGATCCCAACGGTATTGGGCATCTTCTGCCCATTGGTGGTCGTCCTGGGAGATAATCGAACGAATCGTGTTCTCAAGCCGTGACAGTCCACTTCTAGGCGTAATTAACGGTGATAAGGTAAAACAAAAGTCTGGAATTTTAGGAGTTAGATCTTTTGTTAGTAATAAATCATGAAATTGATCTTGGATTTCTCCGTTAATTAAATTGAGTCCTAATGAAATTACAATATCTTTTTTACGATCACATTGATATGAAATTTTTGCATTTAAACAAAGCCAAGGATGTAAAGCCGTAGAATTCATTCTTTCACCTACGGGAATTTGTTCAAAGAGACGAATGTAAGCACCCAACTGCTGTACGGACTGAAAGATTTGATGTAGCCTAGGAGAACCAAAATGAACTTGTTCGCCTTTTTTATCCTCACTACATTCTTCCGGATTTGTAATCAAGGTCATTTGCATAGGGTTAGGTGTCCCACCAGTTTTTTCTAAGTAGTGCCAGTAAAAAGGTCGATTCATTAAAAGTTTATCTAAGTCGATTGAAAGCTGCACATGAAGATAACCTCGACTATTTTCAAGAATGGGACTTTCATTCGCTGTAAAATATCTCTCTAAGAAATTATGAATGTCCTGCTGCTGCATCTTCTTGAGTCGCTCCTTCGCTTAGTTTTATAAGTTCACTGAGATGGTTCATTTTCACTTTTATTTCACCATCACTCCTAGAATTTACAAGGATATCAGAGATATGTTCCTCAATATTATTTAAATCAAGTCTAGCTAATATATCATCTAATTCTCCTATTACTCGCTCAAACAAACGTATTTTATCATAGAGTAGTGATAAAATATGTTGTTCGACTGTATTTTCAGTCGCAAAATTATAGATATGGACATCCTTTTCTTGACCCAAACGATGGATCCGGCCAATTCTTTGTTCAATCCGCATCGGATTCCATGGAAGATCGTAATTTATAATATGGTGACAAAATTGAAGATTTATCCCTTCGCCACCTGCTTCAGTCGCAATAAGCACCTGAGCACGATCTTTAAAGAGCTGTTTCATCCAATCTTTTTTTCCACGTTTAAAGCCGCCTCGAAAGGGAACAGAGCTAATCCCATGTTGATTTAGAAACCACTGTAGATATAGTTGAGTAGCACGGTACTCTGTAAAGATAATGACTTTATCGTTAATATTTTGAATTAACTCAAGTGCTTTTTCTGCCTTTGAATTGGTTTTTACTTGTTCAATCTTTTTAAAGAGAAATTGCACTTTCTCAACTAACTCTGGCGTTTGCTCCATTTTTTCAGCCATATTCTTTAATGTAAGAAACGCGGCTTCTCTGCTACTACAGACTTCCCTTTGTAAGGTTAAAAGTGAAAAATGATTTTTTATTAAAGCCTCTTCATTATTTGAAACTTGTTTTAAGGCAGTGACAGCATCATATAATTCTTGTTCTTCTTTCGATAGAGGAATTGTAATGGTATTTACTACACGTTTTGTCCATTCAATTCCAGTATCCTCGCGACGGTTTCGGACCATGACCTTATTAACGAGCTCCCTAAGTTTTTCATCATTTTTAGGGGAACGGGTATTTGAACGAAAGTCATGATCAAAGCTTGCTTCGTCACCTAAGTGTCCGGGTTTCAATAATGAAACAAGATTAAAGATTTCCTCTAGTCTATTCTGAACAGGTGTTGCCGTTAAAAGTAAGCAAAACTTTTTCTTCAGGCTTTGAATAAACTCGTAGTTTTTGGTTTTTTTGTTTTTAAGCTTATGAGCCTCATCGATAATAATTAAATCGTAATTTTGTTTTAAAACAATATCTCTGTGTGGGTTACGCTTTGCTGTATCAATAGAGGCAACAACAACATCACATTGTTCCCATACATATGTTTTTCGTTGAGCAACGGCAGGAATATAAAATTTTTGGTTTAGCTCGATTGACCATTGAGACACGAGTGAAGCAGGTACTAAAATTAAGGCTTTTTTTACTAGACCACGAATCATATACTCTTTTAAAATTAACCCGGCCTCAATCGTTTTTCCCAAGCCAACCTCATCAGCTAAAATTGCTTTTCCGTTCATTTCTTCAATCACCTTTTTGGCTACTTCTAGCTGATGCGGGAAAATGGTTAGGTTAGGAAGGTGTGTAGGTGCCACGAGCCCAGAAAATTTATTAATAGATAAATTATTTTCGGCTTCAATGGCTAGTTTATACAACTCCCAACTTGACCAAGGACCGTCATCATCCATTTTTTTTAACAATCCCTCTTGCCATGAAGAATCGAAATTCATGGTAATATTCATGGACACCAATCCTTTCTTTGAATAATTAAAATTAAATGATTGCCAATTAATCTAGGGTAGTGATAGGATAGATTATGGGTGTTTTTCATTTCACAAAGTCATATTTTTTAGTATTGACAAAAACAATGGAAAACAATCGAACAATATCATAACTGCGAATGAGAACATGGGGAGAGACTGTAATCTACTGACTTAGAATTGGTTATAGATGAAGCTTTACCTAGCTTTCCTACAGCGCCGAAGGAGCAAGCATATATATGTGAATCTCTCAGGCAAAAAGACTCATGTTTGACGCAACTCTGGAGAGTGTCTGTAATCGATTTCTGATTGATTAGACCACCCACGAGGATAATTCCTACTTACTTATGGAATAAACTTTCTGGTTTAAGGACAGAGAATACACACATATCAGTGTATTTCTCTGTCCTTTTTTGCTGTTTTATTAAAAAATTGCCTTACTATTAAGTCACTTTTTTCCCAAGAAAGAACCAGGTTTATAGGAGTAAAATACTTAAAGTAATAAAAAACTAATGCTAAATGATAAGATGGAGGTTATTTGATGAGTGCTTTAAAACGAACGCCGCTCTTTGAAGTTTACGGGGAGTATGGAGGTAAAACAATCGACTTTGGTGGCTGGGATCTTCCTGTGCAATTTAGTAGTATAAAAGAAGAGCATGAGGCTGTAAGAGAAAGAGCTGGTCTTTTTGACGTATCACATATGGGTGAGTTTACTGTTATAGGTCCTTCTGCGGAACAGTATTTACAAACTTTAGTTACAAATGATGTTTCTAAACTGAAAGTTGGCGGTGCTCAATATGCTGCGATGTGTTATGCAGATGGTGGAACTGTTGATGATCTTATTATCTATAGAAAACAAGAAACTGACTTTCTAATCGTTGTGAATGCTTCAAATATTGAAAAGGATTTCGATTGGATGGAGTCTCACTTAATTGAAGGTGTTGAGCTGAAGAATATTTCAAACGAGGTTTCTCAGTTAGCCATTCAAGGTCCATTGGCTGAACAAGTACTGCAAAAATTGACAACAACTAACTTATCAGAAATTACATTTTTTAAATTTCAAGATGAGGTAGACCTTCAAGGAGCCAAAGCATTAGTTTCAAGAACTGGGTATACTGGTGAGGATGGATTTGAGATTTATTGTAAGCCGGAAGATGCCGTATCCCTATGGAGAAAGATCTTAGAAGTAGGGAATGAGGAAGGAACGCTTCCTTGTGGTTTAGGTGCTAGAGATACACTTCGCTTTGAAGCGCGCTTACCATTATATGGCCAAGAATTAACAAAAGATATTACCCCTATTGAGGCAGGTATCGGCTTTGCAGTAAAAGTTGATAAAGAAAGTGACTTTTTTGGAAAAGAAACATTAAAGCAACAAAAAGAAAAAGGGCTAGAAAGAAAGATTGTTGGTTTGGAAATGATTGATAAAGGGATTCCGAGAACCGGATACGAAGTTTTTGTTGGCGATACACAAGTAGGCTTCGTTACGAGCGGTACTCAGTCACCGACATTAAAGAAAAATGTAGGTTTAGCTCTTGTTAACATAGATTTTGCTCCACTAAATACAATTGTTGAAGTTCAAGTAAGAAAAAAACGTTTAAAAGCTCAAGTTGTTAAAACTCCATTTTATAAACGAGGATAATTTAAGGGGGAAGTACATTGAAATTTCGTTATTTGCCAGTAACTGAGCAAGATAAAAAAGAAATGTTAGAAACAATTGGGGTCCAATCTGTAGAAGAGTTATTCGCAGATATTCCTGAAAAAGTTCGCTTTAAAGGTGAGATGAACTTAAAAGAAGCACTTTCTGAACCAGATACAGTAAGAGAGTTAGGTAGAATGGCTAACAGGAATGCAAATACAAAGCAATACACGTCATTTTTAGGGGCAGGGGTTTACGAACATTACATTCCTTCTGTAGTTGACCACGTGATTTCAAGGTCAGAATTTTATACAGCATACACTCCTTATCAACCTGAAATCTCTCAAGGTGAGCTTCAAGCAATCTTTGAATTCCAAACAATGATTAGCGAACTTACAGGAATGGATTTGGCAAACTCTTCAATGTATGACGGACATACGTCGCTTGCTGAAGCGGCGATGATGAGTGCTGGTCAAACTAAGAACAAAACGATCTTAGTTTCGAAGGCAGTTCATCCTGAAGCAAGAGATGTATTGAAAACGAACGCTAAAGGTCAAAACTTAAAGGTAGTTGAAATTGAAGTTGAAAATGGTGTAACAAGCCTACTAGACCTTCAAGAAAAATATGACGCAGATACAGCATGCGTTGTTGTTCAATATCCAAACTTCTTTGGTAATATTGAAAACTTAGCAGAAATTGAAAAAATAGCTCATTCCCAAAAAGGTCTTTTGGTTGTATCAAGTAATCCATTAGCATTAGGTGCTCTTGTTCCTCCAGGAAAATTCGGTGCTGATATTGTTGTAGGAGATGCACAACCATTTGGAATTCCTCAACAATTCGGTGGCCCCCACTGTGGTTATTTTGCTACTACGACAAAGCTAATGCGTAAAGTACCGGGAAGATTAGTAGGACAAACTACTGATGACAAAGGTCAGCGCGGATTCGTGTTAACATTACAAGCACGTGAACAACATATTCGTCGTGATAAAGCCACTTCAAATATTTGTTCGAACCAAGCTCTAAATGCACTAGCAGCCTCAGTTGCGATGAGTGCACTAGGAAAAGCTGGTGTGAAAGAAATAGCTATTCAAAACATTCAAAAAGCAAATTATGCAAAAAAAGCATTTTTAGAACAAGGATTTACAGTGTTAGATGCTAATAACGCTACTTTTAATGAGTTTGTTGTAAAATTCTCTAAACCTGTAAAAGAAGTAAATGAAATATTATTTAATCAAGGGATTATTGGTGGCTATGACTTAGGAAGAGACTATGCTGACCTTGGAAATCATATGCTACTTACAGTTACTGAACTTAGAACAAAGGCAGAAATTGATCGTCTTCTTGAGGCATTGGAGGGAGTAAAATAATGAAAAATCAACCTTTAATTTTTGAACAAAGTAAACATGGAAGAATTAGCTATGCCCTGCCTGCATTAGATGTACCTGAAATGGAATTATCTGATGTACTACCTAAAGAATTTATTCGTGAAGAAGAAGCAGAACTGCCTGAGGTATCAGAACTTCAGTTAATGCGTCACTATACGGCTCTATCAAAACGTAACCACGGGGTAGATTCTGGATTTTATCCACTAGGTTCTTGTACGATGAAATATAACCCGAAAATAAATGAGGATGTAGCAAGATTTGAAGGTTTTGCTCATATCCATCCATTACAAGAAGAAAGCACAGTCCAGGGTGCTCTAGAGTTACTGTATGATCTACAAGTGTCTTTAGCTGAGATTACAGGTATGGATGAAGTAACGTTACAGCCAGCAGCAGGTGCTCATGGTGAGTGGACGGGATTAATGTTAATTCGTGCGTTCCATGAGAAAAATGGTGATTTCCACCGTACAAAAGTAATCGTACCAGACTCAGCTCACGGTACAAATCCGGCTTCAGCAACTGTTGCAGGTTTCGAAACCATTACAGTACGTTCAAATGAAAAAGGTCTTGTTGACTTAGAACATTTACGTGAAGTAGTCGGTGAGGATACAGCGGCATTGATGTTAACAAATCCAAATACACTTGGATTATTTGAAGAAAACATTGTAGAGATGGCTGAAATTATTCATAACGCTGGCGGAAAGCTTTATTATGATGGTGCTAATTCAAATGCGATCTTGGGAATTGCTCGTCCAGGAGATATGGGCTTTGACGTAGTTCATTTAAACCTTCACAAAACGTTTACTGGCCCACATGGTGGTGGTGGTCCTGGTTCAGGTCCAGTTGGGGTTAAGAAAGACTTAATCCCATTCTTACCGAAGCCAGTAATTGCCAAAGATGGCGATCGCTATTTCTTAGATTATAACCGTCCAGAAACGATTGGCCGTGTGAAGCCTTATTACGGTAACTTCGGAATTAATGTTCGTGCGTACACTTACATTCGTACAATGGGACCTGATGGATTACGTAAGGTTTCAGAGGACGCAGTATTAAACGCTAACTATATGTTCAGACGACTAGAGCCTTTCTTTGATGCTCCATATACACAGCATTGTAAGCACGAATTTGTTCTTTCGGGAAGACGTCAAAAGAAACTAGGGGTAAGAACATTAGACATGGCTAAACGTCTCTTAGACTTTGGATACCATCCGCCAACGATTTACTTCCCATTAAACGTTGAGGAATGTATTATGATTGAACCAACAGAAACTGAAACAAAAGAAACTCTTGATGAGTTCATTGAAGTGATGATCCAAATTGCAAAAGAAGCAGAAGAAAATCCTGAGATTGTTCAAGAAGCGCCTCACCATACAGTAATCGGCCGTCTTGATGAGACAACTGCTGCAAGAAAGCCTATCTTAAGGTATCAAAAGCAGTAATAAATAGAAAGAAGTGTTCCAATGTCGGAACACTTCTTTTACTATTTCTTAATCTTGCCTGTCCATTTTCGAAAGCCGCCTTTTAAGTGACTTAAGTCTTCACATTTGTGTTTCTTTTTTAGAAATTCAGCAGCACGGATGCTTCTTGCACCTGACTGACAGTATAGGTATACTGGCTTGTCCGGTCGGATTTCTCCCGCTCGTTGACGTAATTGGGACATCGGAATGTTTCTTGATCCCAGAATATGACCTGTTTCATATTCTCTTTGCTCCCTTACGTCAATAAGTTGTGCTTTTCGATAACCCTGAATGAACTCATCTTGATTAAGATCTTTCAGGTACTTTGGTTTAATAAACCTTTTGACAATTAAAAAAACTAGTACAGCTGTCATAATACCTAAAACCCAATTCATGACTTCTCCAACTCCTTTTTCTAACTCTGTTAGCCTTATGTATAAAAAGGCTTTTGAACTAGGCAAACGTATTTCAATATATTATTAAATATAAATTATAACATTTAATTATTCAAGTTGTATTCGTAATTCACGATGATTGACAGGGGCAATTACGGTAAGATAGATTTAGTATAGGAAGTAAAAGTAGAAAGAGGTTTACAATGAAAGAAATTTGGCATTTTATTAATTCAGGTAAATGTTCCCCAGCCTTTAATATGGCATTGGATGAAGCTCTATTAGAATGGCATAGTGAAGGTAAGATAAATCCAACGATCCGTTTTTACGGCTGGAACCCTGCAACATTATCAATTGGCTATTTTCAAAAAGTAGAAAAAGAAATCAATTTAGAAGCTGTTGAAAAATATGACTTAGGATTTGTGCGTAGGCCAACTGGTGGCCGTGGCGTCTTACATGAGCATGAACTTACTTATAGTGTAATTGTCTCTGAAGACCATCCACAAATGCCTAAGGGAGTGACAGAGTCTTATCGAGTCATTTCACAAGGTGTCCTTGAAGGATTTAAAAACCTTGGACTTGATGCCTATTTTGCCGTACCAAAGACGAAAGAAGAGCAAGACCTACTAAAAAGCCCTCGTTCAGCCGTTTGTTTTGATGCACCTTCTTGGTATGAACTTGTTGTCGAAGGAAGAAAAGTTGCTGGAAGTGCGCAGACGAGACAAAAAAACGTCATTCTTCAACACGGCTCGATTATACTTGATCTAGATGAAGTAAAGTTATTTGATCTATTCAAGTTCTCTAACGACCGCGTTCGCGAACGGATGCAAAAAGGTTTTAGTCAAAAAGCAGTCGCTATTAATCAATTACGTGAACACCCAGTAAGTATTGAGGAAGCTGAGGTAGCGTTTAAGAGTGGTTTTGAAAAAGGGTTAGAAATTGAGCTACAATCATATACGTTATCTGAAGAACAAATCAATCATGTGAACGAAATCGTTCAAAAACGATATGGTAATGATGAATGGAATTTCCGTAAATAAAAAACAAAGGGTTTGGTGAGCTGCCAAACCCTTTGTTTTATTTTGTTTTGTTCTTTACATGTTCTGCAAATAGTTGTTGTAATGCTTTTGTAATTGACCCGACAGGTATATCAGTTTCAATATCACCCACAACCTTCGTAACCGGGGTTACCTCTTGGGTGGTGCTAGTAATAAAAGCTTCATCGGCATTGCTCAATTGTTGTAAAGTAAATGCTTCTTCTACTACTTTATATCCGTTTTCTTTTGCTAGCTTTAATACAATTTGTCGGGTAATTCCGTTTAGGATTAAGTTCGTTACAGGGTGAGTATAGATTAACTTATCCTTAACAATAAATAAATTAGAGGAAGAACCTTCTGTCATAGTACCATTTCGGTGCATAATACCTTCTTGACAGGTGTGATCAGTAGCTTTTCGTTTTACCATCGTATTGCCTAATAGGTTAATCGTTTTAATATCGCAACGAAGCCAACGAATATCTTCGGTTACATAGGCACGTATTCCCGTTTGTTTTTGCTCAACTGGAAACGGCATCTCTCTCGAAAAGCCGGTAATTAACCCAACTGCATTTCGCTCGTAGAGATGAGCACGTGGTGAAACACCTCGTGTCATTTGGACATAAATGATCCCGTTGGTTATATTATTTTTTGTTTTTAACTCTTCTAGAAGTTGTTTTAAGGTTTCTTTGTCATAGGGAAGCTGAATTTCTAGTTTCAAAGCACTTTCTTCAAAACGATTTAGGTGTTCTTCCATAGCCATTGTTTTCGTGTTGTAGACAGGTATTACCTCGTATATACCATCTCCAAAATTGTAGCCCCTATCTTCCATATCAATTTTTACATTTTCACGGGTCGTAATATCATGGTTTAGTAGTACATATGTCATTCTCTTCCTCCTAAGGTTAGTAGTGTGTTTTGTAAGAACCACTATATATGGTATATGTATCAAGAAAATAGTGATCTATTCTAAAGCTATTTTAACAAAAATTTTTCGTCAAAAGGAGAACTAAATTTAAAAATGTTGATGTGAAAAGGTTTATTTATATTTTCATTTTTGCAAATGAGGAATACGTTCATAATTCGACTTTTTTCCTGGAAAAAATCTATATATCTATCATTTTCTTACGTATAGTATTTCTTTCTAAGTTGACAAAATAATTTTTTCGCTACCGAATTACAATATATAGTGTTTTGGTACGATATTTACATACTATATATTGATATGAATAAAAATCTATGTTAAGCTAAGACAAGTTAACAATCTAATATATTTACCATCATCTTCTAAAAGTGGTAAATACTAAACTCATACTCAATGATGAAAACAACTAGAGGAGAACTCATTTCAATATTTTTTAATAAAGGGGAGAATGCGTGTGGAGATGACTATGTCAAAAGTGATGAAAATTAACGTGGAGAGGTTGAATGAGGATATTAAACAATTTCCCCAAGTGCATGAAATCACACCAGACATGAAAATCCAGAAAAAAGGTGTATCTCGTCTAGTTATGTTAGACCGCTATACTTTTAAGGATACTGAGAAGAAAACGTTAAAAGAAGGAGATTTCGTTGTTTTAACTGTAAAGCAAGATCCGAAGTTTCCAGCCAGAGGTTATGGTTTTGTCCATGAAATCAACTGGGAGAAAAATGAAGTGAAAATTTATGTGGATGAGGAGTTTCAAGGAGTCCTTGAAGAACCAGAAGAAGTTAAGTCTGGGATCGTCACTAGATCGTTGGACTCAATTGAAAAACCACTAGAGATATTCTATGAACAAATTGCCAAGCGAAATGCTACTGGATTAGCATCTGTAGAAACTTCAGAAGAACGAAAACAAAGGTCTTTCGAGGATTTCTACGAGGAACTTTCGAATTTAAATTTTATTCCTGCTGGACGAGTTTTGTATGGGGCAGGTTCTGATACAGATGTAACGTATTTTAATTGTTATGTAATGCCTTTTGTAAAAGATTCAAGAGGTGGAATTTCTGATCACCGTACACAAGTGATGGAGATTATGAGTCGTGGTGGTGGAGTTGGTACAAACGGTTCAACATTACGCCCGCGAAACACATTAGCAAGAGGAGTAAACGGTAAGTCATCTGGCTCAGTATCTTGGTTAGATGATATTGCAAAGTTGACACACCTAGTAGAACAGGGTGGGTCCCGTTAATTCCATGGCGGGAGAAAAATCTCGTGAATTGCTGGAACACCCTTAGAGCTCTTAGCACCACAACGTGACTGGTAACGGTGAGCGTGACGGTTGAAAAGATGAGAGATTGGGCGATCAGCAGCCAAGTATCTTTGGAAACAAAGATGAAGGTTCAACGACTATTGAAATGTCCTAAAGTTTCCAACTGGAATATTATTTTAAGGAGAGGGTCATGTTGGGATCCAAGGAGAGAGTAAATCATAGCAAACAGAAACGTGGCTATGAGGCACGAGACAAAGATGAAATTATCAATTTGATCATTAAATTCCATGAAGAAGGCTATAGCCAAGTAGATATATCTAAGATGCTAAATATAAACAGAGGAACTATTAAAAGATGGAACGATGAACTTCATTTTATCCAAACCCGATCACCAGGAGAGGCTGGAAAAATGAAAAGTAAAATCTATGACTATGATGAAAACTACTTTGAAAAAATCCTGACACCAAACCAAGCATATATAATGGGATATATAACTGGTGATGGAACTATCTCTGATCGTAAAAAGTCGAAGAGATTAATAATGACATTAGCCGAGAAGGATAAAGCTCTTTTATTTGATATTGGTAAAGAAATGAATATTAGTTCTGCTATTAAGTTCAGAAAAAAAAGTGCAGAAAATGAGCAAAACAAATATTCGTTAGTCATTAATTCTACGAAAATGTGTAATGATTTAATTTCGTTAGGAATAGTTCCAAATAAGACTGGGCATGAAAGGTGGATTAATCTGGGTGAGGAATCTCTCCAGTGGTCCTATCTAAGAGGATTTTTCGATGCAGATGGTCATATAAGAGTTTACAAAAGAAACGGCTACCAAAAAGCAAGAATGGGTTTTACAGGAAATCCTGAAATGCTATGGTCTATTCTATCTTTTTTTAACTCATACGGCTTAGGAGTGAAGGTAAATACTCTTACACCCAAGCAGGGTTGTTCCGATTTATATCTTAGCAGTTTACATGATCTTAGAATTATCTTTCAACAATTGTATAAGCATGGAACAATAAAACTTGATCGAAAGTATAAAATATTTTCTTCTTTGATGATATAGTCTGACCTTACATGAAAGTGTAAGAGTGTGGCAGAAATGACCACACCCCTCTTATTTTGAGGAGTAACAATAAGCGCGGAGCTCAAATGATCATGCTTGCGGATTGGCACCCAGATATTTTAGAGTTTATTATCTCTAAAATGCAAAATCCGAGAATTTTACGTTTTCTATTAGAAAATAGTGATGACAATCAAATAAAACAACTTGTGAAAGACAAGCTTAAATTTACTCCTTTAACCGAAGTTGAAAAAGCAATGTATCAAGGAATACTTAACTATCAGACGATCCCAGGACAAGGCGGATTTGACGAAAAAGTGATCAAGGAAGCAGTAGAGAAGCTGCAACTTGGTGGAACATATAGTGTGAATAATTCAGAGTTCTTAACTGGTGCTAACATATCGATTTGCTTAACGAAAGAATTTATGGCAGCAGTTGAAAACGATGCTGAGTATCAACTTCGCTTCCCAGATGTAGAGAACTATTCGAAAGAAGAGATGGAAGCATATAATCGTGAATGGCATAAATACGGAGATGTTCGTGAATGGGAAGCTTTAGGCTTTAAAATCAGAACTTACCGTACAATTAAAGCCCGTGAACTTTGGAAGCTAGTTAATATTTGTGCAACATACTCTGCAGAACCAGGAATTTTCTTTATTGATAATGCAAATGACATGACAAACGCTGTTGCTTATGGACAAAAGGTAGTAGCGACAAATCCGTGTGGTAAGGTAGCTTAGTTTGCCTCACGTAAAAAACTGCGGAATAAAGCGGGAAGGCTGAGATGCTAATCCGAACCGAAGGCTAAAAGTAACATTTTAGTCAGGGGCAACGCATAGATGGTGAAACTCTTAGAGAATATAACCCATCCACGAGGCCGCAGCATTACTGGCTTGTAATGAAAATATATGCTGAACTTACAGGAAACGAACTGTAAGAACTATTGGATAAAAAGCCGATAGGTTAACAAATTTGGAACAACCTCTCGCACCTTACAGTGTTTGTAACTTAGCAGCGATTAACTTAGGTGCTATGGCAAATAAAGAAACGAAAGAAGTAGACTTTGAAAAGCTTAAACGTACTGTAGAAGTTGGAATTCGTATGCAGGATAACGTTATTGATGCAACACCTTACTTCTTAGAAGATAATACGAAGATGGCAAAAGGTGAGAGACGGATTGGTCTTGGTGTTATGGGGCTTCATGACTTATTAATCTATACTGAAACAGTCTATGGTTCAAAAGAAGGTAATCAATTAGTTGATCAGATTTTTGAGACAATTGCGACTACTGCTTACAGAACTAGTATTGAACTTGCAAAAGAAAAAGGAAGCTTTCCTTTCTTACTTGGCGAGTCAGCGGCTGAAACGCAACTTCTTCGTGAGAAATTCGTCAATAGCGGGTATATGAAAAAAATGCCTGAAGATATTCGTCAAGATATTCTTCAATACGGAATAAGAAATTCACATCTTTTAACTGTTGCTCCTACAGGTTCCACTGGGACAATGGTTGGAGTTTCCACAGGCCTTGAGCCTTACTATTCGTTCTCTTACTACCGTAGCGGACGTTTAGGGAAGTTTATTGAAGTGAAAGCAGAAATTGTACAAGAGTATTTAAATCAAAATCCAGATGCTGATCCAAATAATTTACCAGAATGGTTTATCTCAACGATGGATCTTGCACCTGAAGCACACGCTGACGTACAGTGTATCATTCAACGCTGGGTTGATAGCTCGTTATCAAAAACAGTGAATGCTCCACGTGGGTATACAGTTGATCAAGTACAGGCTGTTTATGAAAGATTATATCGTGGTGGAGCAAAAGGCGGTACAGTCTATGTAGATGGAAGCCGAGATGCTCAAGTACTTTCTTTAACAACAGAAGAAAATAAATTTGAAGAGGAAGTTACTGAAACAAACAAAAAAGAAAAGAAGCAAGTTGTCTTGATTGACACAATTGCCGACTTACGTTCAACTTCGGTAACAATTGGTTCTGAAGTAGGAAATACGTGCCCAGTTTGTCGAACTGGAACTGTAGAAGATATTGGTGGTTGTAACACGTGTACCAATTGTAATGCGCAATTAAAGTGTGGCTTATAATTCAAAGGAGAGAGCGGAGACGCTCTCTCCTTTTACCATTACTGGAACGTTTTTAATAACAATAAACCGAAGTTTTTGTACACCTTAATACATAGGACTGAAACTACTTAAGGTGGGAAAACTTATGAAACCATTTGTACCGCAGTTAGTATATATTGAACCAAAGGCCCTTGATTATCCACTAGGCCGAGAGCTTAAAGAAAAATTTGAGGGCATGGGTATTGAAATTCGAGAAACTACGTCTCATAATCAAGTTCGAGGTATTCCGGGAGAAAATGAAAATCAAGTGTATCGAAATGCAAAGTCAACATTAGTTGTCGGCATCAGGAAGACACTGAAATTTGAAACATCAAAGCCTTCAGCTGAATACGCAATCCCATTAGCCACTGGATGTATGGGGCATTGCCACTATTGCTATTTACAAACAACAATGGGCGATAAACCATATATTAGAACATATGTTAATTTGGAAGATATCTTTGATGCTGCTTCAAAATATATAAAAGAGCGTGAGGGAGAAATAACAAGGTTTGAGGCAGCATGTACCTCAGACATAGTTGGGTTAGATCATTTAACACATTCCCTAAAGAAAACGATTGAGTTTATTGGTCAAACTGATTTAGGTAGGCTTAGATTTGTGACAAAGTATCATCATGTTGATCATTTACTTGATGCTAAACATAATGGCAATTCACGTTTTCGTTTTAGTTTAAATTCAAATTATGTTATTAAAAATTTTGAACCGGGTACATCATCTTTTGACAAAAGGATAGAAGCAGCAGGTAAAGTTGCAAAGGCCAATTATCCGCTTGGATTTATTTTAGCCCCTCTCTATCGGCACGAGAACTGGGAAGAAGGTTATTTAGAGCTTTTTGAAAAATTGGAAGCCACATTACCTAATTACGCTACGAAAGATTTAACATTTGAGCTAATTCAACACCGTTTTACTAAGACAGCAAAAAATACGATCATTAAAAGATATCCTAAGTCAAAATTAGAAATGAACGAAGAAGAGAGAAAGTATAAATGGGGCAAATATGGTAGAGGAAAATATGTTTATAAAAATGAAGAATCTGATGAGCTAAGAAATACAATTGAAGGTTATATTGAAAAATTCTTTCCATCAGCTAAAATTGAGTATTATACGTAAAAAATTGTACTGGTTGTCCAAAAAAAGTGAATATAGTATAATTTTCTTGATGAAAGAGAATTTGTATATTTAGCTACAATTGGGTCGGAGAGGAAATCGGAGGGGACACGATGCCAACACCAAGTATGGAAGATTATTTAGAGCGAATTTATTTACTAATAGAAGATAAGGGATATGCCAGAGTTTCTGATATAGCAGAAGCACTAGAAGTCCATCCTTCCTCTGTTACAAAAATGGTTCAAAAATTAGACCAAACGGAATATGTAATCTATGAAAAATACCGTGGCTTTGTACTGACACCCAAAGGGAAAAAGGTTGGAAAACGGTTAGTATTACGGCATGAACTTCTTGAAGAGTTTCTTCGTATTATTGGAGTCAGTAATGATAAGATTTATCAAGATGTAGAAGGAATTGAACATCATTTAAGTTGGGATGCTATTGATCGTATTGGCGACCTCGTTCAATTCTTCTCAGAAGACAAGTCTAGAGTCGATTTACTTAGAAAAGTCCAAAAGAAGAATGAAACAGAACAAGGAAAATAATTGGAAAATCTATCTATACTTTTATAGATGGATTTTTTTATGCAATAAGTTAATCACTTTGCCTACATCCTATGCATATTGTAAATAGGAAAGATAGGAGGTGTAAACTTTGGATTTTGATGGAGTTTTTGCCGGTGGCGGAATTAAGGCCATAGCTTTTATCGGGGCTTTAGAAGCTATGGAAAAGAAAGGTGCTTCATTTAAACGTTTGGCAGGTACTAGTGCAGGGGGAATATTTTCTTCGTTAATAAAAGCAGGGTACACAAGTCAAGAAATCTTAGAAGAAATAAATAAAGTTAACTTTCCAATGTTACTAGACCCTAAACCGTCAATTTTGCCATTTGCTTTTATGAAATGGCTCAAGTTATATAAAACTCTTGGATTGTATAAGGGAGTAGAGTTGGAACATTGGATAGCTGACCTATTAGCTAAAAAAGGAATATCTACTTTTGGTGACTTAGAGCCTGGGTCATTAAGACTAATAGCTTCAGATATAACGAAAGGACGTCTTGCTGTATTACCAGATGATCTACCGCAGTATGGGATGGTTCCAGAAAAGTTTTCTATTGCCAGAGCTGTAAGAATGAGTAGTAGCCTGCCATATTTTTTCGAACCAATTCGGATCTATGACGGCAAAGGGCAACCGTCTATATTTGTTGACGGCGGTGTACTAAGTAATTTTCCTATATGGTTATTTATGAAGAAGAAAGCAATGAGATTAGATCGTCCAGTAATTGGTTTTAATTTAAAGCCTGATCTTGATAAAATGCCTCCGAATAGGATTACCAACGCGGTAGATATGTTTACTTCTCTCTTCAAGACGATGAGGACAGCACATGATATGCGATATATTTCAGAAGAACATGCAAAGAACATCGTTTTTATACCTGTCGATAACGTAAGTACCATTGATTTTGAACTGAAAGATGAAGAAAAAGCAGAGTTAATTAAGATCGGTAGGGAAAAAACAGAGAGTTTCTTCAAGACATGGTATTAAAAAAAGATCGAGCTTCTTAAAAGAGAGCTCGATTTTTTTTCTTATTCTTTTTTCCTTCTATGACTGTCAATGTAACGTCAGTCCGTTTTTTTACAAGAGGTCGATTAAATTTCTTTACATCTTTTTTCTTTTTATGTGGAATTACGTTGCTACTGGGAGAAGCTTTATAAGTCATTCGTTTTGTTTGAGGCTGTGAGCTATAATAATTCCCAGAGCTAAACTTAGGTGCTAAAAATCTCTTTACTAGAAAGAAAATGATAGCAACAAACACAACCATAAATAATGCTTGCTGAAACAATGCTACGGGCTCTGTATAAAGCCGGTAGAATAGACCGATGATTGATAAGCCTAAAACACATAATATTAGCGGATGAAAAGAATATCTAGTCATGTGCTCACCTCCGAGTTTTGTGAAAGTAAAAGAGATAAAGTCCTATTACGTAGTATTCTGAATATTTAGTCTTTGGATATTTCTTATTTTATGCTAAACACGACTCTCATGGAACACTTTTATGGGCAAAACTAAAATATAAATGGAAAATCTACAAATTATATTCTACGTAAGGAAAGTAATTCCCTCTAAAAAATTTATTTTTCTACTATATAATATTCCCAATTCAATCATTATTTACACTTATTTTTTGTATTTATATGATGCTATAGTTTGAATAGATACAGGTCATACTAAAGTTGAGGTGATGTATCATGGAAAAACTTGAACAGAATAAACACGAAGAGCCGATGAGTTTTCATACAACTGTTGCTACTATTGGTTTTTTTGGAGGGTTAATTTGGAGCTTTATCGGGTATCTTGCATTCTTTTTTAATTTTGTTAGAGTAGGACCAGCTTTAGTCTTAATGCCTTGGGCATTAGGAGATTGGAAAAATGGTTACATTGGTCAACTTGTAGGTATTGTAGTAATTGCAGTCTTATCAATTGCAGTAGCATTTCTGTACCGTTTCTTATTTGCACGTTTTAATAGTATTTGGCCAGGTTTGTTTTTTGGTTCTGGCTTATGGTTTGTTGTGTTTTATTTCTTAAATCCCATTTTTCCAGGCTTAAAACCATTGGTAAATTTAGATTTAAATACAATTATTACAAGCTTATGTCTATACATATTGTATGGGGTTTTTATTGGCTATTCCATTTCATATGAGTTTAGTGAACAACAGAAGTAGCAGTATCTATACCTATTCAAAGGGTATTAGCTTATGATAGAATGTCCATTAGGGCATTCTTTTCGTTTTTACTGAAAATTTTATATCTTTGACTACACGAAAAAACAGGCGTGAATTGTTTTTTGGGGGTGGAAAATGGTGAAGAAGATTTTAATATTAAACGGACCTAATCTGAATAGGCTTGGTAAAAGGGAGCCACATATTTATGGTTCAGAAACTTTGGATGATGTAAAAAATAGTTTAGAGTTGCTAGCTAACCAAATTGGTTGCAAGATTGATTTCAAACAATCCAATCATGAAGGTGATATTGTTGACTCAATCCACAATGCAGAAGATGAAGAGTATGATGGACTCATTATTAACCCAGGTGCCTTCACACACTATAGCTATGCAATTAGAGATGCAATTGCCAGCGTATCGTATCCAACTGTCGAGGTTCATATTTCAAATGTACACGCTAGAGAATTGTTTCGACATCACTCAGTAGTATCCCCAGTTACAGTTGGTCAAATTGTTGGTTTAGGAACTAAAGGCTATAAACTTGCCCTATTGTCATTAGTAAAGGAGGATATATAATGGAAAGATTAAAAAAGCTTCGCGAAAAGTTTAACGAAAATAATATTGATGCTTTATTGGTTACGAGTGAGTATAACCGTCGATACATAACTGGTTTTACAGGTACTGCAGGTGTCGCTCTAGTTACTGAAAAAGAAGCAAGATTTATTACGGATTTCCGTTATGTAGATCAAGCATCTGAACAAGCGGTAGACTTTGAAATTATCCAGCATAAAAATTCATTAAACGAGGAAATTGCTCATCAGTTGAATGAATTAGGTATCCAAAGATTAGGTTTTGAAAAATCTTATGTTTCTTTTGCTCAATATGAAGAATACAAAACTAATTTTACTAATTCAGAACTTGTACCCGTTAGTGGTGTGATTGAAAGTTTACGCTTGATTAAAGATGAACAAGAGATTAAGATACTAAAGGAAGCTGCTAAAATTGCCGATGCCGCTTTTGACCATATTATTACATACATAAAACCAGGTCTAACGGAGTTGGATGTTTCTAATGAACTAGAGTTTTTCATGAGAAAGCAGGGAGCTATTTCTTCATCATTTGACATTATTGTTGCTTCAGGTATCCGTTCTGCGTTGCCACACGGTGTGGCTACAAACAAAGTAATTAAGAAGGGTGAGCTTGTAACCCTTGATTTTGGTGCATACTATAAAGGCTATTGCTCAGATATTACAAGAACTGTTGCAGTAGGTAAACCGTCTAGTGAATTAGAAAAAATCTATGCAACTGTATTAGAAGCTCAGTTAAGAGGCATGAGAGGCATTAAACCTGGAATGACTGGTAAGGAAGCAGATGCTCTTACAAGGGATTACATTACTGAACAAGGCTACGGCGAATATTTTGGCCATTCAACAGGACACGGTTTAGGAATGGAAGTTCATGAGGGACCTGGTCTTTCTATGAAGTCTGATACAATATTAATACCAGGAATGGTTGTAACAGTAGAACCTGGAATTTATATTTCTGGTGTTGGTGGTACACGTATTGAAGATGATACGGTTATCACGGAAAATGGAAACGAATCGCTAACCTATTCAACAAAAGAATTACTAATATTAGGTGAATAAAATTAGGAGGAAAAAGTAATGATTTCAGTAAATGATTTTAAAACAGGTTTAACAATTGAAGTAGATGGAGGTCTTTGGCAGGTCATTGATTTCCAACACGTTAAGCCAGGAAAAGGTGCAGCGTTTGTTCGCTCAAAGCTTCGTAACCTACGTAATGGAGCAATTCAAGAAAAAACATTCCGTGCTGGTGAGAAAGTAGCAAAAGCTCATATTGAAAACCGTCGTATGGCATATTTATATGCTAGCGGTGACACTCATACATTTATGGACAATGAATCTTATGAGCAAATCGAGCTAACATCAGCTGTACTAGAGTATGAACTAAAGTTCTTAAAGGAAAATATGGTTGTTCAAGTAATGACATTCCAAGGAGAAACTCTTGGAGTAGAACTTCCAAACACAGTAGAACTGAAAGTTACTGAGACAGAACCAGGAATTAAAGGTGACACTGCATCTGGTGGTACGAAGCCTGCTATTTTAGAAACAGGATTATCCGTACAGGTACCTTTTTTCATTAACGAAGGTGACGTTCTATTAATAGATACTCGTAACTCAGCATATATGTCAAGAGCTTAAAAAAGAAAGGTCGACATCCTAGTCGACCTTTTTATGATTGGCTGTTTTCGCAATGTTTGTTGCTTTCGTAAAAATCCCAAAAATCGGATTTTTACACAAAATACTTAGAATTCACAACTAATTTAGTAAGTATTGCTCTTTTCTTCCATAATTTATTGGCAGATATCTTCATCTATGATATTTTTCCGATTATTTTAGGGTAAAAAAGCAACAGTTTTTTTATGCGACGAGTAATCGCAGGAGCAATGTTTTCGAAAAGAGCCTTATGATTTAAAAACCACTTCGTTTTACTAACACCTATCTAGATTGCCTAGATAGGTGTTTTTGTGTTCTATGTTTGTAAGGTAGGACATAAGCTTGTACTAATGATGAAACAGAAGTGTGCTTAATAACTTTAGTTGAGGTGGAGTAGATGAAAAATTGGTTAGCCGCTGTGGAAACAGCGGTACTAGGAATGGTTATCTTACGAATGATCTCCGGCTTAATAGAAATAACCGCAGCTACGTTAATGTTGAAATTCAACGCTGTAGATAAAGCAGTAATGATTAATGCTTCATTAGCGATAGTCGGGCCAATTATTTTGATTTTAACAATGAGTATTGGCTTAGTAGGAATGGCGGACAAATTATCATTTAGTAAATTATTTCTCATTGGTTGCGGAGTTTTACTCATTTTAATTGGTGTTAGAAGATAAAAACGAAATGATTAGTCATATTATGGCCAAGCATGCATACATTTTCAATAGTAAGACAAGTACAAGACTTAAAACGGAAGGTGGGTGTGAGATGGATGAGATTTTAGCTGTTTTACCAGAGAAAATAAGGGAAATAGTCGTAAACTTACCTTCTAGCACCAAGGAAAAGGTGGAGGAGATAAGGATACGCGTCCATCGACCACTAGAATTCATTATTGAAGGTAAACCAGTATTTCCGAAAATTATAGAAAGCCCGTATTACATTACAGCAAGTGATGCCATGCACCTTTTAAATCAATTAAGTGATTATTCACTATATGCCTTTGAAGAAGAATTAAAAAGAGGTTATATAACGATCAGAGGTGGTCATCGTGTTGGCTTAGCTGGCAAAGTCATTACTGATAAAGGACAAGTAAAGGCTATCAGGGATATTAGCTCCTTTAATATACGAGTAGCCAGGCAAAAAATTGGTGTGGCAGAACGCTATAGCCAGTATTTATTTAGTAATGAGGAATGGCACAATACATTAATTATTGGACCACCACAAACTGGGAAGACAACGTTACTTAGAGACATTGCTAGAATTATTAGCGAAGGCCAAGGATCAATTCCATCAATGAAAATTGGGATTGTGGATGAACGTTCTGAGATTGCCGGTTCAGTAAAAGGGATACCCCAACATCGCTTAGGACACAGGGTAGATGTATTAGATGCTTGTCCTAAGGCTGAAGGCATGATGATGTTGATAAGGTCAATGAGCCCCCAAGTATTAATCGTTGATGAAATTGGTCGTAAAGAAGATAGTGAAGCGATTATGGAAGCAATTCATTCTGGTGTAAAAATAATCACAACGGTCCATGGGAATAAATTTGAAGATGTTATGGATCGTCCAACAATAAGACAGCTGCTGACGATGAATGTTTTTACCCGATGTATGGAACTAGCTAGGGGCTATAAACCAGGTAAAGTAACAAGGATCCGAGATGAAAAAGGAAAAGATGTGGTGAGGTTAACTTGAAAATATTAGGAGCGATTTTAATACTAATTGCGACAACATGGGTAGGGTTTGAGTTTGCCAGAAGGTTAACTGAACGACCGAGACAGCTAAGACAACTAAAAGTTGCATTGCAATCATTAGAGTCAGAAATCATGTATGGGCTTACGCCGTTAGCAGAAGCGAGTGAGCATATAGCGAAACAGCTACCAAAACCTATATCATACTTTTTCACTTGTTTCTCAGAAAGATTAAAACAAGGTGAAAGTAGTGTACATAAAGCCTGGGAAGAAAGTTTAAAAGAAACCTGGCATTTGACTGCTTTATGTAACGGGGAACTCGAGGTTATGAGTCAGTTTGGTGCGACTTTAGGGCAACATGACCGAGACCATCAACAAAAACAGATACGCTTGACACTAAACCATTTGGAACGTGAAGAAGGGGATGCAATTGAGTCACAAAATCGTTATGAAAAAATGCTAAAGAGCCTAGGGTTCTTGACAGGGTTGTTAATTGTCATCTTAATGATGTAGGGTTTTTAGGCTAAGGAGGAGAGAGTCATGGGCTATGATGTAAACACAATATTTCAGATTGCTGGGATTGGGATTGTAGTAGCGATGATCCATACAGTATTGAAGCAAATGGGTAAAGAAGACTGGGCTCACTGGGTAACCTTGATCGGATTTGTTGTTGTACTTTATATGGTCGCTTCAATTGTAGATAATTTGTTTCAAAAAATTAAAGGTGTCTTTCTCTTTCAATAGGGAGGTGTTTCGCCATTGAGATTATTCAGATAGTCGGCTTAGGGTTAATTACAACATTTTTAGCCCTTGTAGTAAAAGAACAAAAACCAATTTTTGCATTTTTATTGACTGTTTTCGTAGGCGTTCTTATATTTATTTTCTTAATTGATCAGATTTATATGATAATCACGATGCTTCAAAAGATTGCCGTCAATGCAAATATTAATATGGTATATGTCCAAACGATCTTAAAAATCATAGGAATTGCATATATTGCAGAGTTTGGGGCCCAAATTGCCAAAGATGCAGGGCAAGGAGCGATTGCTTCAAAAATTGAATTAGCTGGTAAGGTCTTTATATTAGTCATGGCTATTCCCATCATTACAGCGATTATTGAAACCGTGATTGGGTTACTACCGTACTAATGGAATTCATCTTGGGATTTCTAAGATAGGGGTTTAAATGATGAAAAAACTATTCGTTATAGCAGTCTTTATTTTCTTTCTTGTACCTACTGTAGCAATGGCAGAACCACCACCCCAAGAAAATCTAGTAGAACAACAGCTCTCGCAATTAGGAATAGATGAAATAAGAGAATACTGGGAACAAATCGTTACAGAATATGGCGGTTTTCTCCCAGAAAATCAAAAAGGCTCATTTTTGGAGTTTGTACGTGGTGAAAAGCAATTTTCGCTAAAAGAATGGTTATTAGGTTTTGTTCGTTATTTTTTTCATGAACTGATTGTGAATGGCAAGTTATTAGGAACATTAATTTTACTTACTGTATTTAGTATCATCCTACAGAACCTCCAAACAGCGTTTGAGCGAAATGCAGTAAGTAAAGTAGCTAACGCGATTGTTTATATGGTGCTATTGATTATTGCTATTAATAGTTTTTATGTAGCTGTTAATTATGCACAATCAGCCATATCGTCAATGATAAACTTTATGATTGCCTTATTACCTTTGTTATTAGCGTTACTTGCTTCAATAGGAAGTCTTACGTCTGTAGCTCTATTTCATCCTCTAATAATTTTTTTAGTCAATTCAAGTGGTTTACTTATCAAGCATTTTGTACTACCATTGCTTTTTTTATCAGCACTACTTAGTCTAGTAAGCACGTTAACTGATCATTATAAAGTCACTAAGCTAGCAAATCTTCTGCGAAATATAAGTGTTGGTACCTTAGGGATTTTTCTAACAATCTTCCTTGGAGTCATTTCTGTTCAAGGTGCTGTAACAGCAGTCGCTGATGGAATAACGATCCGCACGGCTAAGTTTGTGACAGGAAATTTTGTCCCGGTAGTTGGACGAGTATTTACAGACGCTGCAGATACCGTCATGGGAGCATCAATTCTATTAAAAAATACTGTTGGAATCGTGGGACTAGCCATTCTTTTACTTATCTGTGCTTTTCCAGCAATTAAAGTTCTGACTCTAGCTTTGATTTTCAACCTTGCAGCGGCAGTATTGCAACCGCTTGGTGGCGGTGCGATTATAAACAGTTTGTCTATTATTGGAAAAGCAGTCATCTTTGTTTTTGCAGCGCTTGCCACAGTTTGTTTAATGTTTTTTCTGGCTATTACAATCATGGTAGCGGCAGGAAACTTATCGTTAATGATGCGATAGCAATTAAGAATTACGAATTAAGAATTATGAATTAAGATCCTAATTAATACTTACATTCTATATTCTACATTTAAGAAAGGGGGAGGAAACGATGCAATTTTTAACAGAGTGGATAAGTAACATTATCTTATTAATTCTTTTAGCAACCATCCTAGAACTCCTCCTACCTAATTCTAGTTTGCAAAGATATGTAAAGATGGTTGTAGGTTTGTTATTACTAGTTATTATCTTAACTCCTCTTTTCTCGATTTTTTCAAAAGATGTTGATAGTTGGGTGTCTTCAATAGGTTTAACAAATCAAATTCAGGAAGAAGCACTACAAAATTCAGTAGAATTTAAGAAAAGAGAAATACAACGCGCACAACTTGCATATATTTCAGAACAGGTGGCTGTCCAACTGAAGAGACAAGTTGAAGAGGAGTTGGTTCATAGGTTTGATAAGGAAGTGGTAGATGTACATGTATACCTAGATGACTTTTTACAAGAAGAAGATTATTTAAATAGTATTTCGAAAGTTTCCATTCACCTAAGAGGTAAAAAGAGTGAAGAAGAAAATGAAAATGGAAGTATTCCCACCGTTGCACTTGTAAGCATAGATACTTCGAGACAAGTTGAACCAGTGATAGAAACCACCGTCGGCAAACAAGAAATTATTAAATACTTAGCAACCACTTGGCCAGTACCACAAAATAAAATTGAAGTTTTCATGGAAGGAGGGAGTGTAGATCAATGACAAAAAACGATTCAGATGGGAAATGGTTCAAGAAACTAATGGTAAGTAACAAAGGTGAAAAGAAAAAAAGAAGTAGTCCTCTTCAATACTTAGCCATCGTCATGTGTGTTGGTCTTGCGCTAATGATTTTTAGTAACTTTTCAAAGTCTAGTAATTTACAGGAGAGTGTTCCGGTTTTTAAGGAAGATACAAAGGATACTAGCGATGCAGTTCCGGTCTTCACAGGAAAAAGCTCAGGTGATGGACCGAAGACCATGCAAGACTATGAATATACTTATGAAAAACAACTTAGAGAAACATTAGAACAAATAGTTGGTGTTTCTGATGTTACTGTCATGATAAATTTAGCAGAAACTGAAACCCAAGTCTTTGAAAGAAACAAAAGTACAAAAGAACAAAAAACTGATGAAACTGATCGCGAAGGTGGCAAGCGAAAGGTGGAGGATCTAACTAGAGAGGATGAAGTTGTCATCATCCGAACTGGTGATAAAGAGGAGCCACTAGTATCAAGAGTAGAGAAACCTGCAATTAGAGGTGTTCTTGTTGTGGCAAATGGAGTTGAAAATATTCAAGTGAAAACATGGGTAGTAGAAGCTGTAAGTAGAGTACTAGATGTACCTTCACATAGAGTTTCAGTATTACCTAAGAAAACAAAGGGGGATTAAAAAATGGTATTAAAAAGACAAACTGTATGGTTATTAACAATGCTAAGCTTAATTATTGTATTATCGGTGTATTACATTACATCTCCAATTCCAACAGACCAATTAGCGTATGTAGGCGAAGAGGCAGAGCAAAATGGTAGTAATTTCGTTGAATTTGAAGAAGTAACTGGGGAAGAGCTAGACGAAATGTTTGACGACAAAATCTTAACTAGCTTTACAAACGATGAAGTTTTCAATTCTATTCGCTTAGAAAGACAAATTGCTAGAGATCGTTTAAGTGAAGATTATGTAGCTGTTATTGCTTCAGTTGATGCTTCTGCAGATGTTCAAAGTAGAGCATTAGATAACATTGAAAGCCTAAGAGTATTAGCTCAAAAAGAAGAAATGCTTGAAACTTTAATTAAAACTAAAGGCTATGAAGACGTGTTGGTAATTGCTGAAGGTGATGAAGTGAAAATTATTGTCAAAGCTAATGAATTATCTAGAGAAGATGCTGTAAAAATTAACTTAATGGCTCGTGAACAACTAGGAATGGAAAAAATCGCAGTTGCTTTTCAACCAACAAATAAATAATTTAGGGGAGGCTGGTCAATTTAGACCAGCCTTTTTACTTATAATAAGAGAGTTTTTTGGAAATTGCTATTATGAGGTGCAATTCCTATATATTAGTGGTATAATACCTCCTTGGTAAAGTAAAGGTAATTTAGTAATTTTTACATGGATTACTAAGTTTAATATTTGTAAGGGAGAGATCATCATGCAATGGACGGACTTAACAGAAGGTGCAAAAGCAGTACTAGAACAAACCAGAAACATGAAAAATGACCAAATTCAAATTGTAGAGTTTGAAGTAGGATTCCAACAACAAATTGAAACAGATGACAATGACGGCTACAATGTTTCCATTCAGGAAGAAGACTATCAGTCACTTAAGAAGTATACACAGGAAAATGAGTATGGTGATAAGTTTCATATGGCGAGAAATAAAAATATTGTAAAAATCATCTTGTTAGAAAATGGAAAAATCCCTGATAACCTTTCAGAATTTCCTGTGTTTAAACAATATAAAAATGATGTTGTTCAGCCAGTGACAGAAGAAGAATAAAAGAGAAAGGTGTCCCTTATGATTAGTAAGGACGCCTTTTTTTGTTGAAACAATTCCTCGTCTTAATAATTGGCTGATATTTTCATCTAGGTACTTTTCGGATATTTTCAGGATATTTTTAGGATAAAAAAGCAACAGTTTTTTTGTGCGACGGTAACCGCAGGAGCAATGTTTTTTTGTGCGACGAGTAACCGCAGGAGCAATGTTTACGAAAAGAGCCTAATAATTAGAAAAAAAACTTTAAAAATGTTTAAATTTAAGGTAGCATTAAAGTTAGTACTTAGTCATAAGACAAAGTAAAACATTGTTATTGTATGTAGGACAGAGTATAAAATAAAGTTGAAAAAGAAAAGATTGAATAATAATGAGGAGTGACAAAACTATGTTAAAAATTCAGGAAATACGTGAGTTAATAAAAGCGATTGATCAATCAAGTATAGAAGAGTTTAAATATGAAGTAGATGGCACAAAAATAACGTTAAGAAAAGAGCGTAAATTTGCAGAAGTAGTGCAGCAACCAGTCGTACATCAAGCTCCTGCGTTGATACCTCAAACACAAGTGCCACCTACAGTCCAAACACAAGTTGAGAAAGCAGTAGAGGAAGTAAAGCAAGAGGTAGCTGTAAAGTCAACAGCTAACTTATATAAAATAACCTCTCCGATGGTTGGAACTTTTTACGCGGCTCCGTCACCAGATTCGCCCTCATATGTGAAGGTAGGAGATAAGGTAAAAGCTGACTCGGTTGTTTGCATTGTTGAAGCAATGAAGTTAATGAATGAAATAGAAGCAGAAGTAAAAGGTGAAATTGTTGAAATTCTTGTTGAAAATGGACAACTAGTGGAGTATGGTCAAGAGCTATTTTTAGTGAAAGCGGAATAGGGGAGAAGCTAGATGATTAAAAAACTATTAATAGCAAATCGAGGAGAAATTGCAGTTCGGATTATTCGTGCCTGCCATGAAATGGGAATTGAGACGGTAAGTGTTTATTCAGAGGCTGATAAAGACTCATTACATGTGAGACTAGCAGATGAAGCATACTGCATTGGACCTACAGCTTCTGCTAAAAGTTATTTAAATTTTACAAACATCATGAGTGTTGCAACACTAACAAATGTAGACGCAATACATCCAGGTTATGGTTTTCTAGCAGAAAATGCTGACTTCGCGGAGATATGTAATGAATGTAATATCACGTTTGTTGGCCCTAGTCCACAAGCGATTAGTAAAATGGGGACTAAGGACGTTGCAAGAGAAACGATGAAGCTAGCAGGTGTCCCGATTGTGCCAGGTTCTAATGGTATCATTAAGGATATTGACGATGCCATTGCGATTGCAGAGCAAATTACATATCCGGTAATCATTAAAGCTACCGCGGGTGGTGGTGGCAAGGGAATACGTGTTGCAAGAAGTCAAGATGAGCTAATAAAAGGAGTATCCATTACACAGCAAGAAGCACAAACAGCATTTGGGAATCCTGGTGTTTATATTGAAAAATACATTGAGGATTTCCGTCATGTTGAAATCCAAGTGTTAGCGGATAATCATGGGAATGTCGTTCATTTAGGAGAAAGAGATTGTAGTATTCAGCGACGTCTTCAAAAACTATTAGAGGAAACACCCTCGCCTGCAATAACAGAGGCGAAACGACAGGAAATGGGTGATGCTGCTGTAGCTGCTGCTAAAGCAGTTGGCTATTCAGGGGCTGGTACAGTAGAATTTATCTTTGATCATAATACGGGTGACTTTTATTTCATGGAAATGAATACTAGAATTCAAGTAGAGCATCCTGTAACTGAGATGGTAACAGGGATAGATTTAATAAAACAGCAGATTAAGGTAGCTGATGGGGAAGAGTTGAGCTTTACTCAAGATGAAATTACTTTCAGTGGTTGGTCTATTGAATGTAGGATTAATGCTGAAAACCCAGATAAAAACTTTATGCCCTCCCCAGGTAGAATTACTATGTACTTGCCTCCTGGAGGTTTAGGTGTTAGGGTAGATTCAGCCGCTTATCCAGGTTACGTTATACCTCCGTTTTATGACTCAATGATTGCAAAAGTAATTACGTATGGGGCTACGAGAGCAGAGGCAATTGCAACAATGAAGAGAGCTTTAAATGAATTCGTTATTGAAGGAATTGATACGACGATCCCGTTCCACTTGAGACTACTAGATAATGAAACATTTGTAAGTGGGAACTTCAATACGAAGTTTTTAGAGCTTCATAATTTAAATAGTAAATAATAAATGGTAAAATTGGTTAAGAGTAATTGGACTATCCTTAGGAGGTTAAGAAATGACTGAAAAAAATCATGTGATTGACATGGAAGAGCAATATGCAAAACTAGGAAAAGTAGAAATCTCTCCAGAGGTAATTGAAGTTATTACAGGTTTAGCTGCAGCTGAAGTTGAGGGTGTAGCTACAATGAGAGGAAACTTTGCAACGGGTGTGGCTGAAAAGCTTGGAAGAAAAAGCCATGGTAAAGGTGTAAAAGTAGATCTAGGTCAAGACGGTATTTCTGTAGATGTATATGTTGTGATAAATTACGGTGTCTCAATTCCTGATGTGGCAAAGAAGGTTCAGGATAATATACATCAAACATTAAGGACGATGACAGCAATCGATCTAAATGCCATCAATGTTCACGTTGTGGGAATTCAACTTGAAACTCAACAAGTAGTTGTTGAAACAGCTCAAGATTAAAAAATGATGAGGATGACTCTAGGAGGATGTAAACCCTTTCTAAAGTCGTCTTTTATTTTTGCCGATTGTAGTTTTGATATGTTCTAAATTGTCCATGATAAATTTAGAACGTTTTTTAAATACTAATAACAACTGAGTTCTGTAATCGTGGACAAGAATATGATATGATCAAGTTTAGAAAAATGGTATTAATGTAGTAAAAAGGAGAATTTTACATATGAAAAGACGTCTTGCTAGGATAAAAGCTGTTCAATCGCTATTTCAAGTGGATATGAGTGGAACAGATAAAGAGGAAGCAATAAGCAATGTTTTAGAAGAGGATGAAACAAAAGATGCATTTCTAGAAAGGTTAGTCTCAGGTACACTAGAAAATTTAACAGATATTGATGAGGTTTTTTTGAACCATCTCCAAAATTATAAGTTAGACCGCGTTGGAAATGTAGATAGAGCAGTTATTCGTATGGCTATCTTTGAAATGAAATATTTGGAGGAGATCCCAGTTAACGTTTCGATGAATGAAGCAGTTGACGTAGCGAAAAGCTTTGGTGGAGAAGAAAGTGGACGCTTTGTAAATGGTGTTTTATCGAAAGTGGCAGAAACACTTAGAGTATAAATTGGTGTTGCTACCAAAAGGAAAATTAATTAAAGGGGGAAGAACGATGTCAGCAGTCATTATTAGTGGGAAAGATTTAGCAAAAGAAAAAAGAGAAGCGATGAAGAAAGAAATTGAGGTTTTAGCACAAGAGGGAGTTCAACCAGGTTTAGCGGTAATTCTAGTTGGCGAAGATCCTGCTAGTCAATCTTATGTTAAAGCTAAGCAAAAAGCTTGCGAAGAAATTGGAATATATTCTGTTCTTCAAAAGTTAGATGCTTCGGTTTCTGAAGCTCAACTATTAGACCAAATTCAATCGTTTAATCTTGATCCACTTATTCATGGGATTTTAGTTCAGTTACCACTACCAGCTCATATTTCTGAAAAAGCAGTTATTGAAGCCATTGATCCCTCAAAGGATGTCGACGGATTTCATCCGATTAGTGTTGGGAAAATGATGATTGGCGAGGACACGTTTTTACCATGTACTCCTTTCGGAATTGTTGAGATGATTAAATCTCAAGAAATTGAAATAGAAGGAAAACATGTAGTTGTCGTAGGAAGAAGTAACATTGTAGGGAAACCAGTAGGACAACTACTTTTAAACGAAAATGCTACTGTAACATATTGTCATTCTCGAACGAAAGATATGAAATCTATCACAAAACAGGCGGATATTCTTGTCGTCGCAGTCGGAAAAGCTAATTTTATTGATGCAAGCTACATGAAAAAAGGCTGTGTTGTTATTGATGTCGGAGTTAATCGTTTGGAAACTGGTAAGCTTGTAGGTGATGTTGTCTTTGAAGATGCGAAAGAAGTAGCTTCTTACATTACGCCTGTTCCTGGTGGAGTTGGACCAATGACGATTACCATGCTGTTGTTTAATACTGTTCAATCTGCAAAAAAAACATTAGTAAGTGTTAAGTAAGGAGATGTTTGAATGTCAAATGATCAAATTTTTACGATATCAGGATTAACCAATTATCTTAAGCGAGCATTTGACAATGATGAAGTCCTGCAAAATATCTGGTTAAAAGGTGAGATTTCTAATTTCAAGAAACATAGCCGAGGCCATATGTATTTTACAATTAAAGATGATCAATCAAGAATTCAAGCGGTTATGTTTGCTGGTAATAACCGCTTTTTAAAGTTTCTTCCTGAAGACGGAATGAACATTATCGTACGAGGTAATATTACAGTCTACGAAGCTACAGGCCAATATCAAATCTATGTTAATGAGATGCAACCAGATGGCGTAGGTAACTTATATCTAGCTTTTGAACAATTAAAGAAAAAGCTTGAACTTGCAGGATATTTTGATGACCAATATAAAAAAGCTTTGCCAAAAATACCAAGAGAAATTGGTGTCATTACCTCACCAACTGGAGCGGCAGTTCGTGATATTATTACAACTCTAAAAAGACGTTTTCCTATAGCGAAAATCGCATTGTTTCCTGTATTGGTTCAAGGATCTGAGGCGCCCGGTTCAATTGTGAAAGCGATTAGACAAGCGAATGAGGTTGAAGGCATTGATGTCTTAATTGTCGGTAGAGGTGGAGGATCGATTGAGGAATTATGGGCATTTAACGAGGAAATTGTGGCAAAAGCAATCTTTCAATCAAAGATTCCAATTATAAGTGCAGTCGGACATGAAACAGATACGACTATTGCTGATTTCATTGCAGATAAACGAGCAGCAACACCAACAGCTGCCGCTGAATTGGCTGTACCTAATTGGGAGGATCTGGCGGAAAAAATTTTGCAACGTAAAATCCGCATTCAAAGAGCAACGTTAAAGAAAATCGAAACAGAGCGAAAAAAACTTACAAATTTGCAAAAATCTTATGCATTCCGTTATCCAGAGCAACTTGTGAAACAAAAGGAACAGCAACTTGATCGAATACTGGATGATTTACAGCGGAATTTAAGGCTTTGCATAGAAAGAAAAAGAACCGAATTACATAATCTTGATAAGGATATTCAAAGAAACCACCCAAGAGCTCTTATTGCAAAAGCTCAAGATCAGCTTAAGAATAACCAAGCGTTGTTAAAGCAACAATTGACATTGATAAAAAAGGAAAAGGAATTTCAGTTTATACAAAAGCTCACGAAACTAGAGGCTTTGAGCCCGTTAAAAATCATGAATAGGGGTTACAGCCTTTCTTATAAGCAAGATGGAAATTTAATAAAAAGTGTTCATGATGTCAATGTGGGCGAAACTTTAAATATTAATTTGCAAGACGGTTCGGTTTTTTGCCAAGTGGATAAAATTGAGGAGAAATGAGGTGTCAAGTATGAGCGATAAAAAAGAGTTAAGCTTTGAAGATGCAATGGAAAAGCTGGAGGAAGTTGTTGCTAAGTTAGAACAAGGAGACGTTCCCCTTGAAGAAGCAATATCAATGTTTCAGGAAGGAATGACTTTATCGAAGCTTTGTCATGATAAGTTAAAGTCTGTTGAGGATAGCATGGATCGGATTCTACATCAAGACGGGAAGGTTGAACATACAACATTTCAGGAGGAGTAAACGTGACTGAATTAACTTTATCGTCTTATATTAATAGTCGAAAACCTATCTTAGAAGATAAGATGTATGAATACGTTGAAGCATTGGTTGCTCCTCAGAATTTAAAGAATGCTATGCTCTATTCGCTACAGGCTGGTGGAAAGAGACTTCGTCCAATGTTATTATTTGCTACCATGGAGGGGTTTGGTCTAACTTTCGAGCATGGAATTCCTGTAGCATCTGCGGTTGAAATGATACATACTTACTCACTCATTCATGATGATTTGCCTGCAATGGATAATGATGATTTCCGGCGTGGAAAGCCAACAAACCACAAAGTTTATGGTGAAGCAACAGCGATACTTGCAGGAGATGCGTTGTTAACATTTGCATTTCAAATGATATCAGATTTGAATGAGGGGGATGTGACCCTTTCGCAAAAGTTACTATTAATTCGAGAGTTAGCTAGAGCTGCTGGTCCTGAAGGAATGGTTGGTGGGCAAGTTGCGGATATGGAAGGCGAAAAGAAAAGCCTATCTTTAAGTGAATTAGAGTACATTCACCATCATAAAACTGGTGACCTATTAAGTTATTCAATTATTGCAGGAGCTATTGTGGCAGAGGCTACTGATAAAGATATTGAAAACCTCCGAGAGTTCTCTAAACATCTAGGTTTAGCCTTTCAAATAAAAGATGATATTTTAGATATAGAAGGCAGCGAAGAAGCCATTGGGAAACCAGTTGGAAGTGATATAAATAACGAAAAGAGTACTTATCCTAAGCTACTAGGTCTAGAGGGCGCAAAGAAAAAATTAGCTGATCATATTCTCAAGGCAAAAGAATACTTATATAAAGTAAGTATTAATAGTGAAAAGTTAGAATTGCTCGTCGATTACATCGTATATCGAGATCGTTAAGCATAACTTATCAAAAGCAAGCCTAATGTAATATATTGATAATAGTAATCTAGTTATTTCTAATTGTTGATACAGACTATATCATGTATAATGTTGAAAAGTGAGTGGTGCAGTATTCTAGTCAGTCCTCCATTTTCGAAGGCGGGCCTAAAAATCCGCTAAAGGGCACATCGATGAAGTTCCTAGTTTTGGCTTGAGGCGCCCAGCCTTGGGTCGTTGCTGGGAGTAAAGGGAGTAGGGCGATCCACAATGGCATGTGGGCGTTGACCCTCCTTCCGCGGAGGCCTTAAACATTGGCAATCTCTTGGGAATGAGAAAGCGATCGTTTACGGTATGAACCTGCATAGCAAGTTTCCCCTTGTTTGCAGCGTAGCCTGCCTTGAGTGGAGTTAGAGGGGATTATGGATGCTAAATTGTATACTTTGTATTATCAATAGTAATCCACATGAAATCTACTCTGCAAAAGAGGATAGACGATGGTTAAGGGCTGCTGAGGAAAACTCCTAGACTGTTCGTATGACATTTAAAGGGGATTATAGTGCGTGCTAAGTGGTAATCTAGTCTAGCGTATGGCGACAGCGCTGAGGCAGATTTAAAGGGAAACCGCCAATGTGGCGACACGTCGGTATTTGCTTGGGAAAACCTACTAGACCTAAGACGCAGTCTTTACTCTTTAAATGACCACTCATAATACATAATGTAGAATGTAGAATTTAGAATGCAGAATTAACTATTTATTAATAATTTTACATTCTACATTCTACATTTAAAAGAGGTCATTATCTTTTATGAATAAACTTAAACAATCATTAAACTGGACGCTAGCGATTGCCGTTATCACTCTTGTGTTAGCGGCTCTTTTTTCAATCATTTCTACATTTATATTAAGCGGAGTTACATGGGGAGTAGGAATGTTAATTGTATTCGCCATTGTACTTATCGGTGTACTCTTTGATACAATTGGTGTAGCTGCTACTGCTGCGGAAGAAGCACCGTTTCATGCAATGGCATCAGAGCGTGTTCCTGGGGCTAAACAGGCGGTATTAATCACTCGAAATGCCGATCGATTTGCTAACTTCTGTAATGATGTAATTGGTGATATCGCCGGAATTATTAGTGGAACCGCTTCCGCCTTTGTCGTTATCCAGTTAGCGCACCAAATTGGACACGGTGAAAGTTCATTGTATCAATTTTGGATATCAGTTGTCTTTACGAGTATCGTTGCGAGCCTTACTGTGGGCGGGAAATCACTAGGAAAAACGATGGCTCTACAGTATTCAACACCAATAATTTACCAAGTGGGTAGAATATTTTACTTATTAGAGGTAAAATTGAAAGTAAATATTTTTAAAAATGGGAAAGACAAAGAAAAGAAGAAAAAGAAAGCCAAAAGAAAGTGAGGGTTTTTCTTGGATTTAACAAAAATACAGGATCCTAATTTTTTGAAAAAGTTTAATAAAGAACAACTAGAAGCGTTAGCTGTTGATATCAGGCATTTTTTAGTTGAAAAATTATCAGTTACAGGTGGCCATCTTGGTCCCAACTTAGGGGTCGTTGAATTAACCCTTGCTTTGCATAAGGAGTTTAACAGTCCAAAGGATAAGTTTATTTGGGATGTTGGACACCAGGCTTACGTTCATAAAATATTAACGGGACGGGCTAACCGTTTTGATGAACTTCGTCAATATAAGGGGCTTTGTGGATTTCCGAAGCGTTCTGAGAGTGAACATGATGTTTGGGAAACTGGACATAGTTCTACGTCTTTGTCAGCAGCAATGGGAATGGCGGTTGCGAGAGATCTTAAAGGAACAGATGAGAAGATCGTGGCCATTATTGGTGATGGTGCCTTAACAGGCGGGATGGCATTAGAAGCATTAAATCATATTGGTCACGAACAAAAGGATTTAATCGTTATCTTAAATGATAATGAAATGTCTATCGCACCTAATGTTGGAGCGCTTCATAATGTGTTAGGAAGACTTCGTACTGCTGGAAAGTACCAAAAAGCTAAGGATGAATTAGAGCAATTATTGAAAAAAATTCCTACTTTTGGTGGGAAAATTGCTTCTACTGCTGAAAGACTTAAGGATAGCCTTAAATATTTGTTTGTCTCAGGAATGTTCTTTGAAGAAATGGGATTCACATATTTAGGCCCTGTTGATGGTCACAATCTTGATGATCTTTTTGAGAATATAAAATATGCCAAAAAGACTAAAGGTCCAGTTATTATTCATGTACTAACAAAAAAAGGGAAAGGTTATGCCCCAGCTGAAAATGATGCATTAGGAACATGGCATGGCTTAGGACCTTATAAAATTGAGTCAGGAGAAGTAGTTAAAAATCCTGGACCACCAAGCTACAGTGCAGTTTTTGCTAATACATTAGTAAAGGTAGCTAAAGAAGATCACAGGGTTGTTGCTATTACTGCAGCTATGCCAGGTGGAACAAGGCTAGATATATTTGCAAAAGAGTTCCCTAATAGAATGATTGATGTTGGTATTGCTGAGCAACATGCAACGACGATGGCAGGTGGTTTAGCTACTCAGGGAATGAAACCTGTGTTTGCGGTATATTCAACTTTCCTTCAACGTGGCTATGATCAGGTTGTTCATGATATTTGTCGTCAAAACTTAAATGTCTTTTTTGCAATTGATCGTTCTGGTCTTGTAGGGGCCGATGGAGAAACGCACCAAGGTGTGTTTGACATTTCCTACTTACGACACATCCCAAACATGACAATACTATCAGCAAAAGATGAAAATGAATTACAGCACATGGTTTATACTGCTACGAAATATGATGGTGGTCCAATTGCTGTTAGATACCCACGTGGAAATGGCTATGGAATTAAAATGGATGAGCAACTACAAGAAATTCCGATTGGAAAATGGGAAGTCTTGCGTGAAGGAAATGATTTGGCGATCTTAACCTTTGGTACAACTGTGCCAATGGCTGAGGAAGCTGCAGAAATCTTAGCTAAAGAAGGAATTTCTGTTAGAGTCATTAATGCAAGGTCAATAAAACCATTAGATGAAGAAATGCTTACAGATCTTGTCAACAAAGACATTCCTATACTGACTATTGAAGAAGCCGCTCTTCAGGGTGGTTTTGGAAGTGCGGTATTAGAATATTTTCACGGGAATTCATATCACGATGTAGTTGTTGAAAGAATGGGTATTCCAGATATGTTTATTGAACATGGCAGTGTCAATAAATTATTAGAAGAGATTGGAATGACAACAAAACAGGTTGTCATAAACGTTCAAAAAATGATCCCTAGAAAACAACAGAGGGCTTAAAATGGCAAAAAAGGAAAGAATAGATGTTCTTTTAGTTGAAAGAGGATTAATTGATACGAGAGAAAAAGCGAAAAGGTCTGTGATGGCAGGCCTTGTTTTCTGCAACAATGAGAGGGTTGATAAACCTGGTGCTAAGGTAGAACTTGATGCAGAACTTTTTGTTAAGGGAGATTTACTACCTTATGTTAGTAGAGGTGGTCTAAAATTAGAGAAGGCAATAGAAGAGTTTAATTTTGACTTAACAGACAAAATTGTTCTCGATATCGGTTCATCGACTGGAGGGTTTACTGATTGTGCCTTGCAAAATGGCGCGAGACTTGTTTACGCTGTTGATGTTGGGTACAATCAACTTGCATGGAAACTTCGGCAGGACGAACGAGTTGTTGTTATGGAACGAACGAATTTCCGGTATGTAACTAAAGACGCTTTTACAAGAGGGTTACCAAACTTCGCTACGATTGATGTGTCGTTTATTTCACTTAGATTAATCCTACCCGCACTAGCAAGTGTTTTAGAAAAGGGAAGCTATGTTTCAGCACTGGTTAAGCCTCAATTCGAGGCAGGGCGTGATGAAGTTGGAAAAAAAGGAATTGTTCGAGATGAACGAGTACATCGATCCGTTTTAGAAGAGATTGTCAACTTTGCGGTTAGTATCGGTTTTGATGCATATGGATTATCTTACTCACCAATTAAAGGTGGAGAAGGGAATATTGAATTTTTGTTACACCTTCATTGGACAGGCTCAAGTGAGAATGGAGAAAATAAAATTTCTTCAATAAATGAGGTTGTCTTAATGGCCCACCAAAAGTTAAAACAGTCAAACTAAGGGTAGTATTTTACTACTCTTTTTTTGTATAGTTTAGCTAAAGGATTCTACAAATTTATTCAATAATTTCATTGTATTATGTATAAAAATAAGTTAATATACAGGTAATATATGTTTGTACATCTTTAACGAAATGGGTTTACATTCAATTGGAGGAAATTTAATGAATAAAGGACAACGTCATATAAAAATCCGTGAGATTATTGCGAACAATGAAATTGAGACTCAAGATGAACTTGTAGATACACTTAAAGATGCGGGGTTTAATGTGACACAAGCGACAGTCTCTCGAGATATTAAAGAGCTACATTTAGTAAAGGTTCCGATGCAAGACGGGAGATATAAATACAGTCTACCAGCAGATCAACGTTTTAACCCTTTACAAAAGTTAAAGCGTTCTCTCATGGATAGCTTTGTAAGTATTGATCGTGCAAACAACTTAATAGTAATGAAGACATTACCTGGAAATGCAAACGCTGTAGGTGCTCTTATTGATAACTTAGACTGGAATGAAATTTTAGGTACGATTTGTGGTGATGATACAATTTTAATTATTTGTCGAACTACAGAAGATAGCCCCATTTTAAGTGAGCGTTTCTTAGAAATGTTATAGGCGAAGATAAAAGGAAGTGAAGAAAGATGTTAGTTGAACTATCCATCAGGAACTTTGCCATTATTGAAAATCTAACAGTCCCCTTTGAAAAAGGGTTAACGGTGTTAACTGGAGAAACAGGTGCGGGGAAATCAATCATTATTGATGCAATTAGTTTATTGATTGGTGGGAGAGGATCTGCAGAGTTTGTCCGTCATGGAGCCAATCGTTCTGAAATCCAAGGCTTATTCCACATCGACAACTTATCCCATGAAATCTATTATAAGGCAGAGCAACTAGGGATCGAAATTAGCGAAGATCAGATGATTGTTTTACAACGTGATATAACATCACAGGGGAAAAGCATTTGTAGAGTAAATGGAAAGCTTGTTACTTTAGGTATTCTTCGAGAACTTGGGGAAAATTTAGTGGACATTCATGGTCAGCATGAACACCAACATTTAATGCAAGCAGAAAGGCATCTATCTCTACTAGACCAATTTGCTGGTGACAAGATCACGAGTTCACTACTTGAATATAAGCAGCTCTTTAAAAGTTTTACTCAGCTTAGCGCTAGGGTAAAACAGTTTTCAGAGAATGAGCAGAAGTTAGCTCAACGTTTAGATTTACTTCAATATCAATTGAATGAAATTGAAAAAGCCAAATTAAAACCTGAAGAGGACATACATTTATCAGAAGAGCGGTTTAAGCTTGCGAATAGTGAGAAATTATATAAAACGATTCATGATAGTTATCATGCTTTATATGGAGATGGGAAAGGTCTAGATTGGATTTTATTTGCCATGAACAACGTGGAGGATGCCGCAAACCTTGATAAAGAACTAAAGGGTTTAAAAGAGACAATAAGTAACTGCTATTATTTATTGGAGGAAGCTACATTTTCATTAAGGGATTATTATGAAGGAATAGAGTTTCATCCCGAACGTCTAAACATGGTTGAAGCTAGGTTAAATGAGATTACTCAGTTGAAACGAAAGTACGGAGCTGATGTCACAAATATTTTAGAATATTCAGCTAAGATCGAAGAAGAAATCGATACCTTATTAAACAGGGAAGAAAAAATTCAAGAACTGGAGACTCAGCGAGATAGTGTATGTGAGGATCTTTTTGTTGAGGCATCAAACCTAACAGAACTGAGACAGGCTGTTGCAAATGAATTAGTGGAGAAAATTCACCAACAGTTAAAAGATTTATTTATGGAAAAAACCAAGTTCCAAGTTGAGATATCTGAAAGATCTTCATCTGTTAGAGATCCACTTATTAATGGTAAGCATGTTCATTTTCACGAAGCGGGTATTGATAAAGTTGAATTTCTACTCTCAACTAACCCCGGTGAACCGATAAAGCCGTTAGCAAAGATTGCCTCAGGAGGAGAAATTTCTAGAATTATGCTTGCTTTAAAATCAATCTTCTCCATACACCGTGGAATAACGTCTCTAATTTTTGACGAAGTTGACACAGGTGTTAGTGGTCGCGTAGCACAAGCAATCGCGGAGAAGATATATAATATATCAAAAAACTCCCAGGTACTTTGTATCACTCATTTGCCTCAAGTAGCAGCAATGGCTTCCTCCCACTTATACATTTCCAAAGAGCAGCTAGAAAACAAAACAGTTACAAAAGTAACCACCTTATCAAAGGAAAATCAAGTGGAAGAAATAGCTAGGATGCTTTCTGGAGCTGAGACAACACCCTTAACAAGAGAAAGTGCTAAAGAATTATTGTCCCAGGCAAATAAAATTAAAGATGTATATGTAAAGCTAACCAATTAAGGTTAGCTTTTTTCTATAATAAGAGTTATAAATAAGCTTCTGTGAGGCAACATTAATATTACAGCCAAACATGGAGGTGTAGGTTAGGAGCGAGGAGAGTGAAGTATATTCATGATAGAAACTAGAAAAGTTATAGGTGTAATTCTCCTTGTTTTCATTATAGGTATCGGTTTTACAAAACCGGTCCAAGAATACGTCAGTATCCCACTGGAGTTGGTTCTTATGGAAGGCCAACAAGAACAGTTGCAAAAAGCTTTACCTGTATTTAAGATGTCCTCAACCAATGAAAATGTTTCAGTTAATGAGGAACAATTTGCAGTTTTAGCAAATAGCCAAGGAGATGCTAACGTGACAGTTACAGTGGGAGGGGCTCCTGTAAAGAATGTCGATGTTCGTGTATTAAAGGATATAAAAGTGATCCCGGGAGGCCAATCAATCGGGGTAAAACTAAATACACTAGGGGTATTAGTCGTAGGTCATCACTTGGTGAATAGTGATGACGGTGAAAAATCTCCTGGGGAAATTGCTGAAATTGAGGTTGGCGACATAATTACGAAAATTAATGGTAAGAAAATTGAAAATATGAGCCAAGTTACTCCACTTGTTCAAGAAGCTGGCGAAAATGAGGAGTCATTAAAGCTAGAAGTAATTAGAGATAATGAAGTATTACAGAAGAAATTAATCCCCTTGAAAGCAAAAGGAGAAAGTTCCTACCGTTTAGGTCTGTATATTCGCGATTCTGCAGCTGGTGTTGGTACATTAACATTTTTTGAACCAAATTCTAAGAAATATGGGGCATTAGGACATGTAATTTCAGATATGGATACACAAAAGCCAATTGTTGTAAACGATGGTCAAATTGTTAGCTCATTGGTTACTTCTATAGAAAAAGGCAGCAATGGTGATCCTGGAGAAAAACTAGCCCGTTTTACAAATGATCGAAAAATATTAGGAACTATTACGAAGAATAGTCCTTTCGGAATTTTTGGAAAGTTACATGAACCAATGAAAAATGATATCTCAGATGAAGCGTTACCGATAACATTATCTCATCAGGTAAAGGAAGGACCTGCTAAAATTTTAACAGTTGTTGATGGAGAAGAAGTTAAAGAATATGATATTGAAATTGTAAGTTCGGTACCACAGAAATTTCCAGCTACTAAAGGAATGGTTATCAAGGTTACGGATCCTGAACTTTTAGAAGCTACTGGAGGAATTATACAAGGAATGAGTGGAAGTCCAATTATTCAAGATGGCAAGGTAATTGGTGCCGTAACTCATGTTTTTGTTAATGACCCCACAAGTGGCTATGCATGTCATATTGAATGGATGTTACAAGAAGCTGGTGTTGATATCTATAGTAAGGAAAAGGCAAAGGCGAGTTAATCGACTTATGCCTTTTCTTTTTTAGATTAGATCTATTTATTATTTTTATACAAAAATACATACTTTTGTAGTTCAGTTCATGATATTATAGTAATAAGTAACAAAGATTTTTCGACAAACACTTGAAAAGTTGTTGTCAAGCATCGAATATAGTCGAAAACGAGAGAGAAACGGCAAAAAGTTATAAAAAATAAAGAAATTTAATATTTTTTTAAAAAATAAAAAGGATTTTTTATCCGATTGTCGAATTTAAAGTGATGGATAAAAAAGTATTTTATATATCTACAGGGAGGAACAATCGGTGCAAAAAATAAAAGTTTGTATTGCTGACGATAATAGGGAATTAGTAAGTTTGCTTGAGGAATATATATCAAGTCAAAATGATATGGAAGTAGCTGGGGTTGCGTACAACGGACAAGAATGTTTATCACTAGTTCAAGAAGAACAACCTGATGTATTAATTTTAGATATAATCATGCCTCATTTGGACGGATTAGCTGTACTGGAAAGACTAAATCAACAAGGTTTAGGAAAGAGACCTAATATTATTATGTTGACTGCATTTGGACAAGAGGATGTAACTAAAAAAGCAGTAGAACTTGGAGCTGCATATTATATTCTAAAGCCATTTGACATGGAGACTTTAATAAACAAGGTGAAGGAAGTTAGTGGTCACTTTCAACCGATTATTCAACATAAATCAGCTTCTATGCAATTTACTTCAAGAAAAGAACCAAAACAATTTAACCTAGATGCAAGTATAACTAGTATCATTCATGAAATTGGTGTACCAGCTCATATTAAGGGTTATATGTATCTTCGCGAAGCGATTACAATGGTTTATAACGACATTGAATTACTAGGATCAATTACGAAGGTTCTATATCCTGATATTGCTAAGAAATTTAATACAACTTCAAGCAGAGTAGAGCGTGCGATCCGTCATGCGATTGAAGTTGCATGGAGTCGTGGTAACATTGAGTCAATTTCAAGCTTATTTGGATACACAGTTAGTCATACTAAAGCAAAGCCAACAAACTCAGAATTTATTGCGATGGTTGCAGATAAACTTCGTATCGAACATAAAGTTTCATAAAACTAAACATAAAAAAGCTCATTCCTTCTAAATAGTATAGGAATGAGTTTTTTTATGTGTTGAATTATATAACAGTAAAACTGTAGATATATAACAGGTCATGTATGGGTTGGGTATATCAGACAAAAAATCATCGGAAATGTGTACAATTTCTAGTAAATTCACTGTTTTGTCAAAAACAAATCCTCGATTACAATATATAATAAGAGTATGAAAAATGTAATACAGATAATAAGTAAAAGATGAAACACAATTGGAGTAGACCAAAATCTTAGTATAATAAAAAAAAATCATATTGTATGTATAAATAATCACACCAACATATTATATGAATTTTGTTCAGAGAGGGAGATGTAAAAATGGAAGCTTGGAAAGGTTTTAATAGTGGGGAATGGACAGAAAAAATTGATGTTAGAGATTTTATTAATAAAAACTGGGATCCATATGCTGGTGATGACACATTTCTAGTTGGCCCGACAGACAGAACAAAAGAGCTTTGGGATCAAGTGTTAGATCTAATGAAAAAAGAGCGTGAAAATGGTGGGGTTCTTGATGTTGATACAAAAACAATCTCTACAATCACATCTCATGCGCCAGGGTATTTAAATAAAGAAAAAGAGCAAGTTGTTGGTTTGCAAACGGATGCCCCTCTAAAGCGCTCAATTCAACCTACAGGTGGAATTCGTATGATGGCTGCAGGTTGTGAAGCCTATGGCTTTAAGCTTGATCCACAGATTGAAAAGATTTATACGGATTACCGTAAAACACACAATGCAGGTGTTTTTGATGCATATACTAGTGAAATGTTAGCTGCACGTAAAGCAGGAATTATTACTGGGTTACCAGATGCGTACGGGCGCGGACGAATTATCGGTGATTATCGTCGTGTTGCTTTATACGGAGTAGATCGTTTGATTGAAGACAAAAAGCTTGTGAAAAAGGGTCTAGAAAAAGGTGTAATGAGTGAAGAGGTTATACGTGATCGTGAAGAAATCTCTGAACAAATACGCTCATTACAAGAATTAAAAGAAATGGCGGCGTCTTACGGGTTCGATATTTCAAAGCCTGCAACAACAGCGCAAGAAGCGTTTCAATGGTTGTATTTTGGCTATTTAGCAGCTATTAAAGAGCAAAATGGAGCTGCAATGAGTTTAGGTCGCGTATCGACTTTCTTAGATATTTATATTGAAAGAGATTTAAAAGCAGGCTTGTTAACAGAACAGGAAGCTCAAGAAATTGTTGATCACTTTGTTATGAAACTTCGTTTAGTTAAATTCTTAAGAACTCCTGACTATGATGAGTTATTCAGTGGAGATCCAACTTGGGTAACTGAATCGCTAGCAGGTATGTCTTTAGATGGTCGTCCGCTAGTTACAAAGAACTCATTTCGTTTCCTATATACATTAGTTAATCTAGGTCCAGCTCCTGAACCCAACTTAACGGTTCTATGGTCAACACAACTGCCAGATGGATTTAAAAAGTTTTGTTCGAAAATGTCAATCATGACAAGTTCAATTCAATATGAGAATGATGATATTATGAGAGCCGACTATGGTGATGACTATGGTATCGCTTGTTGTGTATCTGCTATGCGTATTGGAAAGCAAATGCAGTTCTTCGGAGCACGTGCAAATTTAGCAAAAGCTCTTCTATACACAATCAATGGTGGAGTTGACGAAAAACTGAAAATGCAAGTTGGTCCTAATTTCGAGCCAATTACATCTGAGTACCTTGATTATGAAGAAGTAACAGAAAAATTTGAGAAGTTTCAAGATTGGTTAGCTGAGCTTTATATGAATACTCTTAATGTGATTCACTACATGCATGATAAGTATAGCTACGAAAGAATTGAAATGGCACTTCATGATAAAGATATTTTACGTACAATGGCTTGTGGAATTGCAGGGTTGTCAGTAGTTGCTGATGCGTTAAGTGCAATTAAATATGCAAAAGTAAAAGTTATCCGAGATGAGGATGGAATAGCTGTTGATTATGAAATTGAAGGTGAGTTTCCGCAATATGGGAATAATGACCCTCGTGTAGATGACATTGCTACCCACCTTGTTAAGAATTTTATGGAGAAATTACGCAATCAACCAACGTACCGTAATGCAGTTCCAACTCAATCAGTGTTAACAATTACTTCGAATGTTGTTTATGGTAAAAAGACAGGGAATACTCCTGATGGAAGAAAAGCAGGAGAGCCGTTTGCTCCTGGAGCTAATCCGATGCACGGGCGCGACAAAAAAGGAGCGTTGGCTTCATTAAATTCAGTAGCTAAAATTCCTTATGAAGATTGTCAAGATGGTATTTCTTGCACATTCTCAATTGTTCCAAAAGCACTTGGGAAAGACGAAAATACTCGAATTAGTAACTTAGCTGCTATATTAGACGGTTATGCATCACAGACTGGACACCATATTAATGTTAACGTATTTGATCGTGAACAGCTATTAGATGCGATGGAGCATCCGGAAATGTATCCACAGTTAACAATTCGTGTTTCAGGGTATGCTGTAAACTTTATTAAGTTAACAAGAGAGCAGCAAATTGATGTGATTAACCGTACTTTCCACGAAAGTATGTGATAAATATGTTAGGAAGAATTCACTCAGTTGAGTCTTGCGGAACAGTAGACGGCCCGGGACTAAGATTTATCGTTTTTCTCCAAGGATGTGTATTGCGTTGTGCGTACTGCCACAATCCTGATACATGGAAGTTAAACGGTGGAATTGAAAAAAGTGTAGAAGAATTATTAGAAGAGGCTAAAGGTTACTTACCTTATATGAAGTTTTCTAATGGTGGAGTTACATTAAGTGGTGGTGAACCATTGTTACAACCTGATTTTGTTTTGGAGTTTTTCAGAAAATGTAAAGAAGCAGGAATCCATACTACACTAGATACTTCTGGATCTGTCAAACCCGGGAACTTAGAGGAAATATTAGAAGTGACAGACCTTGTTCTGCTTGACATTAAACACATTAAAGAAGAAAAACATAAACAGATTACAGGGATGTCTAACAATAACACGTTGAACTTTGCAAAACTTCTAAATGATAAGGGAATTCCTGTGTGGATTAGACATGTATTAGTCCCTGGCCTTTCTAATGATAAACAAGACTTAACTGACCTTGGAGCCTTCTTAGCAACACTATCGAACGTTGAGAAAGTAGAAATTCTTCCCTATCACAAAATGGGAGAATATAAATGGGAACAATTAGGATTAACGAATACCTTGATCGGAGTGAAACCACCTAAACAGGAAGAAGTAGATGAAGCGTATCGTCTATTAACGAAAAAACAAGAAACATGTCAAGAGTGTGGCCTTTAAGGTTACACTCTTCTCTTTTGTTGATAGTTAAGTGGTAATCAACAGATTATCAAAAGGTTGTTTTCGCAAAGTTTGTTGCTTTCGTAAAAATCCCAAAAGCCGGATTTTTACACAAAGTACTAAGAACTCACAACTAATTTAGTAAGTATTGCTCTTTTCTTACTTAATTTATTAGATGATCTTCATCTAAGGTATGTGTCCAATTATTTTAGCGTAAATAAGCAACATTGTTTAAGAAAAGAGCCTAACAAAAACAAGTTGGAATTTTGGATGAAAATTAAGGAAATGTCTAATACTAAAATTGGAATCTATACTTACATATAAAAGTGGTGGCTAGTATGTTGTCTATTGAAAAGATCAAAGGAAATGCATTTCAAGATGATAAAACTAAAAGGTTAGTTGAACGTCTTCCTAGAAAGAGTATTGCCGTTGTTGTTCATCAAGATATTGATCCGGTAGCTGCCGAAAAATTAATTCAGTGTGGAGTCAAAGCAGTTATTAACTTTAGGACATCGATGAGTGGACTGTTCTTTCATAATGGGGTTGAGGCTTTACTTAACTCAAATATACCAGTGTTTGATATAGAAGAAGAGTTATCAGTAAAGTTGGACGGGAAACTTATCATGATAAAGGAAAACACTCTTTTTTTGAGTGAAGCTGGAGCATGGAAAGAATTATGCAAGGTTGTTCGTTACAGTAATACGCAAGTAAGACAATTAAAATTGCTAGCAAAATCTCGTTTTCCAGAGCAATTTAAATCCTTTGTTGGCAATTCGCTATATTATAGTGAAAAAGAATTAAATTTGTTTGTCAGTGAAGTTCAAAGCTTACCAGTATTACGTCAATTTCTTGATAAAGAGGTTTTGATTGTAGCTAGAGGAGCAAACTATGAACGAGATTTAGTTCAATTAAAACAGATTATTAAAAGAAAGAGATTAATAACAATAGCTGTAGATGGGGGAGCTGACGGTTTACTTAAGATTGGAGTTAAACCGGACTTTATCATTGGTGACATGGATTCTGTTTCACAAAAAGCGTTAAAAAGCGGTGCTCAGTTATTGGTGCATACCTATCGTGATGGAAGATCACCTGGAGAAGTAAGAATTAACTCACTCGGTTTACCTTATAAACGAATAAAGTTTCTGGGGACTAGTGAGGATGTAGCAACCATTTTTGCATATTGTTCTGGGGCGAAAAAGTTATATACAATTGGGACAAGACTCGGTATGAATGAATTCTTAGAAAAGGGTCGAATTGGTATGGGTTCTACTTTATTAACAAGAATGAAAGTCGGACATGTACTAGTAGATCTAAAAGGTATTCATTCTTTGTTTCATGAAGAACGAGAAATAAAAACATGGACGTTATTACCTGCTGCAGTAGCTGTCCTTTTTATCGGCTTTAGTCAAAGGTTTGAGTTGTTTGTCTCATTGTTTTTTCAATGGTGGGCTGGGAGGTCATGATAAATGAAAAAAACAAATATCATACAGTTACTGACAGTTTCATTTTATTTAGTTTTTGGAATTATTGTGGGTGTTGTTTTTGACAAACAGTGGTTAAGTGATGAGCAGATGAAATATGTACAACGGTTGAGGGTTGAGAATGATCTCTTGATTCAAGAAAAACAGTCGTGGGTGCGTTATGTAGAAAATGAGTTTAATGATATCAGATTCTATACAACTGCAGAAGATGAACATTTTCAAAATTTAAACTTATTATTAGGGAGTATTGGAGTCACTTTAGAAAGATTACCTGAAACCATGGGTTTATATCAGCAAGGAATTATTATTTCCTTAGGAGAAGAACTCGAGGAAACGTATGGGTTACCACACTTGACTCTTAAAGCTATCCCGAAACATGAGGTAGATGTAAATTTAATGTACCTATCATTATTAAGGATGAAAGAGGAGTTGCTTCAATGAAAAAACCATTAATAAGTGTTGTAATTCCAGCCTTTAATGAAGAAGATCTTATTAAAATGACTTTGGTCACCTTGAATCGCTGTTCTTGGGTGAACGAATTAATTGTTGTAGATGATGGCAGTCGAGATGATACAGCAACTATTGCTGAAAAGTATTGTGATGAAGTTATTAAGTTTAAGGAGAATAAAGGAAAAGCAACTGCTTTAAAAGAGGGTTGGAAGAGAACGAAGGGCGATATAATCGTCTCATTGGATGCTGATTTAGGTATAACTGCTAGAGAGGGAGAACGTTTAGTAGAGAAGCTAGAAGTGGATAATTTAGATTGTGTCATCGCGAAATTACCTTTGCAGAAAAAGCGAGGCATTGGATTAATGAAGCACCGTGCTCAGAAATTAATATTTTCAAGAACAGGAAAGTGGTTTGAGGCACCGCTATCAGGTCAAAGAGCATTAAAGAAGAATTGGCTGCCTACTTTACTAGAAAAGGACTACATAGGCTTTGGTGTAGAAATGGCGATGACCGTTGACCTGCTAAAGGCAGGTGCAGTTGTAGATGAAGTGGAAGTGAGTTTTTTTCATCGAGCGACAGGGAAAGATTTAGATGGTTTTCTACATCGCGGGAAACAATGGCTTGATATGGAGAGAACATTAAGGAAAATGAGGGCATCATGGCAATAGTTATTATCTATCCAATTATATTATGGGTCTGTTCTTCTTTTTTTAAATCTGTCGGCTGGAGTGTTAAGAATTATTTAGGGGTGGAAGTGCCATATAGTTTAGGGTTAGGGGTTTTTATAGCTATCCTCTACTTTTCCTTTTTACTTAATGCAGTATTTTTTTTATACTTATCTGTCTTATATGTAACTGGATTTATTGATGATCGCTTTGGAACAAAGTATCCAAAAGGATTAAAGGGACACGTCAGTTTGTTTTTTAGGACAGGGAGAGTAACAACTGGTTTTCTGAAATTAGTGAGTACGTTAGCAGTTTCTTTTTCTGTCATATTCTTAGTAGAGGGAGGAATTATGGAGAAGCTAACAATGTTCTTATTATTAGTTCTTCCTCCACACGTGATGAACTTGTTCGATACTAGACCTTTAAGGGTTTGGAAGGTCATGTCAATTCACCTATTGTTTTTTTTGCCGTTATTTTATCAGATGACACTTTCAACGATCTTATCTCTTTTGTTTATTGCTCTTTGCTTGATGTATTTTGAAGGAACTAGAAAAGGGATGTTAGGTGATAATGGGGCTACACTTTTGGGGGGAGTTTTAAGTGTTGTCGCGATTGTTCACTTATCAATTACGTGGCAGTGGCTTCTAATTAGTTTTTATCTACTCATTATTTTAATTACTGAGAGGTTCTCTATATCGGAATGGATAGAGAAAACACCGCTATTGAGAAAGATAGATCGTTGGGGTGTTTCATAAAAAGGAAGAAGCTTTAATAAATAAAAGCTTCTTCCTTTTTTATGTTTAATTTTGCTTCTTAAAACGAGGGGCTACTTTGTTGTTTTTTCGATCACGGTAAAAGACAAAACCACCTATAAAGCCAAGTCCTAAAATTAGAAACATGAAACCACCTAGAAATTGAAGCCATAATGAAGGGAAAGGTGAATGTAGTATTTGAAAGAATATATCCCTCATTAATTTTATGCCGTAGACTGCGAAAAGGCCTGGAATAACTAGTATCATTAGAGCTAAAAAACGTTGCATAATGAAAACCCTCTTTATAAGAATAATAAGCATGAAAAAACGCCTTATGGTCATTTTACTAAAACTATTGGGACTTGTCCAAATGATATATTCCTTTGTTTGTTAATGCTCTCATAGTGTATAGTTAAGAGAGAGATCTGACCATTATAAACTCTAACATGAATAAGCTAAATCATGCTCATGAAAAGCGAGAAGGTGTTTTGTTTAATGAAGAAATGTTTAATCGTTGGTGCAGGCAAAGGTGGAACAGCTTTACTTAAGATTTTAGTTGAGGCTGATATGATGGAAGTCATTGCAGTTGCTGATAAGAATATGAATAGTCCTGGTATTAGCTTAGCAAAGAAACTCGGAATTAATACGAATGCAGATTGGCGTTTATTGTTAACGAATGAAGTGGACGTTGTGGTTGAAGCAACCGGAGAAGAAGAATTATTTCTACAATTGAAACAAGCTTGTGAACGGTCTGAGGTTGTCTTAATCCCTAGTTCTGTTGCTACGTTACTTTTTAACCTAATTGAAGAAAAAGAAACACTAATTGATCAATTGAAAAATTATTATTCAAAACAAGAAATCATTTTAAATTCTGCCCATGATGGAATGATCGCGATTGATGAAAAGTCAACCATCACCCTTATAAACAGAAGTGCGGAACAAATGATTGAATTGAACAAAGAAGACGTTGTAGGTAAGAATATTCAAGATGTCTTACCCTCTACTGAATTAAATAGAGTGCTCCTAACTGGTAAAGTGGAGATGAATAAGACCCAAGAACTACATAATGGATTAAAAATAGTCACAACTCGGGTGCCGATGGTTCATGACAACAAAATAGTTGGTGCACTTGCGGTATTTAAGGATATTACAGAAATTGTCCAAATGGCAGAAGAGGTTACAAACTTAAAAAGTATTCAAACGATGTTAGAAGCTATATTCTCTTCTTCAGACGATGCAATATCAGTTGTTGATGAAAATGGCATAGGACTAATGATTAACCCAGCTTATACGAGGTTAACGGGCTTAACTGCTGATCAAGTAATCGGGATGCCTGCTACGACAGATATCTCAGAAGGTGAAAGCATGCATATGCATGTGTTGAAAAATCGGAAAGCTGTTCGAGGAACAAGAATGAAGGTAGGTCCTAAGAAAAAAGATGTAATTGTAAATGTTGCTCCAGTTATTGTTGATGGAATATTAAAAGGTAGTGTTGGGGTTCTTCATGATATGTCAGAAATTAAATCTCTTACAGACGAGCTAGAGAGGGCTAGACAAATTATTCGAACTTTAGAAGCTAAATATTCTTTTGATGACATTATAGGAACTTCTGAAGAAATGAACTTTGCCATCCAACAAGCACAATTGGCAGCCTCTACTCCTGCAACGATTTTACTTCGAGGTGAGTCGGGGACCGGTAAAGAGTTATTCGCTCATGCTATTCATAATGAAAGTGACCGTAAATACAATAAATTTGTTCGAGTCAACTGTGCAGCTATTTCAGAAACCCTTTTAGAAAGCGAACTCTTTGGATATGAAGAAGGAGCTTTTTCAGGGGCAAAAAGGGGCGGGAAAAGAGGTCTTTTTGAAGAGGCGAATGGAGGGAGTATCTTCTTAGATGAAATAGGTGAGCTTTCAACAAATACTCAAGCAAAACTTCTCCGTGTTCTTCAAGAAGGTGAGATTATTCGAGTAGGAGGAACGAAGCCTACTTCAATTAATGTTAGAGTAATAGCAGCCACGAACGTAAACTTAGAAAAGGGTATAAATAAAAATACATTTCGGGAAGATTTATACTATAGGATTAATCGCATGCCTATCTATATTCCTCCACTAAGAAAACGTAAAGAAGATATTCCGGCTTTGGCAACTCATCTAATACTAAAAATTAATCAAGACTATGGCAGGAACGTTACAGGCCTTACTAGAAAAGCTGAATTAATGTTGATGGATTATAATTGGCCAGGTAATGTTCGAGAATTGGAGAATGTTCTCGGTCGGGCGATGATTTTCATGCGTTATAATGAATTGGAGATGGACAAACATCACATTCCTGACCTAACGTCAGAAAATCAAAAAGAAATGAGAACAACGCAAGAAGTTGCTCCTAATAGTAATGAGGTAAGTTCACTTTCTAAAAAAGTGATGCAATTCGAAAAAGAACAGATCGTACAGGCTCTGCAAAAGCATAAAGGGAATAAAACGGCTACCGCTAAGAGTTTAGAATTATCGATCCGAAATCTTTATTATAAGATGGAGAAATACAACATTGAAATAAATGACATGCAATAAGTTGCATGGTATGATAAATGTTGCATGGTATATTGAAGGAATTGTGAACAAAAAGTGTACATAATACATGGATTTACAATTTCTTAATAATTGGCATGAAATTTGCATTTATATTTATGTAACCATGTATACAACAATGAAAGGCGGAGAATTCGTGAATTTAGATCAATTTATGGAAGAGGCAAGTAGCCTTCCGGCAAAGGTTGTAGCAATAGCTGCCGCAGAAGATGAAGAAGTAATCGAAGCTGTAGTGAAAGCTGTTGAGAAAAAGATAGCAACCTTTATTTTATTTGGAAATGCGGATAAAATTCAATCTCTGCTCACTTCAAGAAGTACTACTGGTTATGAAGTGAGTCAATTCGTGAATATTGTTGATGCAAAGAATGATAGTCATGCTGCGCAACTTGCAGTGCAGGCCGTCAGCAGTGGTAGTGCTGATGTTCTAATGAAGGGTATGGTTTCAACTTCTTCTATCTTAAAAGAGGTTCTTAACAAAGAATATGGTCTTAGAACAGGAAGTGTGTTGTCCCATGTAGCTGCTTTCCAAATAAACGGGTTTGATCGTCTAATTTTTGTTACGGATGCAGCAATGAATATTGCACCTGATCTTAAGCAAAAAGCAGAGATTATTAATAACTCAGTAACTTTGGCAAGAAGACTAGGAATAGATCTACCAAAGGTCGCGGCAATTTCAGCAATTGAAACCGTTAATCCGAATATGGGTTCTAGTGTTGATGGAGCACTACTTGCTCAAATGAATGCCCGAGGTCAAATAAAAGATTGTATTGTAGATGGTCCTCTTGCGTTAGATAATGCTATTTCAATAGAAGCAGCAGAGCAAAAAGGCATAAAAGGAGAAGTGGCAGGTAACGCAGATATTATTATGGTACCTTCTATTGAAGTTGGAAACGCCTTATACAAATCCTTAGTATATTTTTCTAAGGCAAAAGTAGGTGCTGTAATTGTTGGAGCTAAGGCACCAATCGTGTTGACATCTAGAGCAGATTCAGCTGAAAGCAAATTGTACTCACTAGCGTTAGCAGTTCGTTCAGTTAGCTAAATGAAAAAGAGTGAAAAATAGGGAGGAAAAAGAGGATGGAATTATTTAAGTATATGGAAATGTATGACTATGAGCAGGTTGTTGTTTGTCAAGATAAACAATCAGGTTTAAAAGCAATTATTGCTATCCACGATACTACACTAGGTCCTGCTTTAGGTGGTACAAGAATGTGGACATACAATTCTGAAGCAGAGGCATTTGAGGATGCTCTTCGTTTAGCTAAAGGAATGACCTATAAAAATGCTGCTGCAGGTTTAAATCTAGGCGGTGGTAAGACGGTAATCATTGGTGATCCTCGTAAAGACAAAAATGAGGAAATGTTCCGTGCGTTTGGTCGCTACGTTCAAGGTTTGAATGGTCGATACATTACGGCCGAAGACGTTGGAACAACGGTGGCAGATATGGACCTTATTCATGAAGAAACAGATTATGTTACAGGGATTTCACCAGCGTTTGGTTCTTCAGGTAACCCATCACCAGTAACAGCTTATGGCGTTTATGTTGGTATGAAAGCAGCTGCAAAGGAAGCATTTGGCTCAGACTCTTTAGAAGGGTTAACAGTAGCTGTTCAAGGGGTAGGGAATGTTTCGTTTACTCTTTGTAAACATCTCCATGAAGAAGGTGCAAAGTTAATTGTTACGGATATTAACAAAGAAGCTGTTGCAAGAGCGGTTGAAGCATTTGATGCAAAAGCAGTAGATATTAATGATATCTACAGTGTTGATTGTGATATCTTTTCTCCGTGTGCATTAGGAGCAATTATTAACGATGATACAATTCCTCAATTAAAAGCAAAAGTTATTGCAGGTGCTGCAAATAATCAATTAAAAGAAACAAGACATGGAGATTTAATCGCTGAGCTAGGTATTGTTTATGCTCCGGATTATGTGATTAATGCCGGTGGAGTTATCAACGTAGCTGACGAGTTATACGGATATAATCGTGAGCGTGCCCTGAAAAAAGTAGAAACGATCTATGATAAGATCGAAGCTATTTTTGAAATTTCAAAAAGAGACAAAATTCCTACTTATTTAGCAGCAGACCGTATGGCGGAGGAAAGAATTGCAAAAATGCGTCAATCTCGCAAGCAATTTTTAGTTAACGAGCACAGTATTTTAACTAGACGTCGTTAATTATTAAATAGAGGGTGACTTAATTAATCAATCAATAAAAAAGTTAGTTAAGAGTATTTTAACGCATACTAACCTTAGTAGTTTTTGATGATCAAGTTTAGTTATCCTCTATCGCTTTTATAGGATAAATATATATACAGTTGGAGGTAAGTTTTTTGCAACACGAATATAGAATTCTCGCCATAAACCCGGGATCTACTTCTACGAAAATAGGAGTTTACGACAATGAACGTTCACTAATGGAAAAGACAATACGCCATGAAGCGGATAAAATTCAGTCGTTTGAACGTATTATTGACCAGTATTCCTTTCGGAAGGAAATGATCTTATCGACTCTCCATGAAGAAGGTATTAATATCTCTAAATTAAGTGCTGTAGTAGGTCGCGGGGGATTGTTGCGCCCTATTGAAGGTGGGACATATGCAGTTAATGATGAAATGTTAACAGATTTACGTACGGGTTATGCCGGGGAACATGCTTCGAATTTAGGAGGAATTTTGGCCTTTGAGATTGCAACTCAATTAAATATTCCTTCGTTTATTGTAGATCCAGTTGTTGTGGATGAAATGGAGCCTATTGCCAAAATATCCGGCCTTGCAGACTTCGAACGAAAAAGTATTTTCCACGCGTTAAATCAGAAGGCTGTCGCTAGAAGAGTTGCAAAGGATTTAAATAAGAGTTATGAACACCTAAACTTAATTGTTACTCATATGGGTGGCGGGATCACTGTTGGTGTACATAAAAATGGTCGAGTTATTGATGTAAACAATGGGTTACATGGTGAAGGTCCATTTTCCCCAGAGCGAGCTGGAACAGTTCCCGCAGGAGACTTAGTTTCCGTGTGTTTCTCCGGTCAATATTATGCGGCTGAAATCATGAAAAAGATCGTTGGGCAAGGTGGTCTAGTTGGATACTTAGGTACAAATGATGCTATCCAGGTAGAGAAAATGATTACAGCTGGGAACGAAAAAGCTAAATTAGTGTACGGTGCGATGGCTTATCAAGTAGCTAAAGAAATAGGTGCTGCAAGTACGGTCTTACATGGCGAGGTAGATGCGATTGTATTAACAGGTGGTTTAGCATACGGTAAAGAATTTGTTAGTCAGATTACAGAACGCATTAGTTGGATTGCTGATGTGATAGTTCATCCAGGTGAAAACGAGTTACAAGCCTTAGTTGAAGGTTCGCTTAGAGTTTTACGTGGTGAAGAACATGCAAAAAGTTATCCTAGCCAATCGATGGCAGTGGAGAACAAATAAGAAACATGGGGTGATTATAGATGGCACAAGAATATGATTTGGTTGTACTTGGAGCAGGTACTGGTGGATATGTTGCAGCAATAAAAGCATCCCAGCTAGGATTGAAGGTTGCTGTTGTTGAGAAAGGGAAATTAGGTGGTACTTGTCTACACCAAGGATGTATCCCTAGTAAAGCACTACTCAGAAGTGCAGAAGTTTACTCAACGATGAAAAACTCAATGGAATTTGGTATTAGTGCTAACGAAATCACACTACATTTTGACAAAGTCCAACAACGTAAGCAGCATATAATTGACACACTACATAAGGGTGTACAGCACTTAATGAAAAAGGGTAAAATTGACGTTTATGAAGGGCTTGGGCGTATTTTAGGTCCTTCCATTTTTTCACCTACACCAGGTACAATTTCTGTTGAAATGAGTAACGGTGAAGAGAACGAAATGCTTATTCCAAAAAATGTATTAATTGCCACTGGGTCTAGGCCAAGAACATTACCAGGCCTTGAAATTGACGGACAATTTGTTCTATCGAGTGACGAAGCCTTACAAATGGAAACTTTACCTAAGTCAATCATTATTGTTGGTGGAGGAGTAATTGGGATTGAGTGGGCCTCAATGTTAGTTGATTTTGGTGTAGAAGTGACTGTACTTGAGTATGCTGATCGTATTTTACCAACTGAAGATCATGAAATCTCTAAAGAAGCACAACGCTCTTTGAAGAAAAAGGGTGTAAAGTTCTTTACGAGTGCCAAAGTTCTGTCAGATACGGTTTCTAAAGGAGAAGGTGTTTCTATATCAGCTGAATATAAAGGTGAAACGAAAACCTTTACTGCAGAAAAATTGTTAGTGTCTGTTGGTAGGCAAGCAAATGTAGAAGGTATAGGACTAGAAAACACAGATATTCAAGTAGAAAATGGAGTAATAAAAACGAACGAATTCTATCAAACTAAAGAATCACATATTTATGCCATTGGAGATGTAATCGGTGGTCTTCAATTAGCACATGTTGCCTCGCACGAAGGAATTATTGCTGTGGAACATATGGCAAACCTAACGCCACATGAGTTAGATTACAATCTGATCGCCAAATGTGTTTATAGTTCACCAGAGATTGCAAGTGTCGGCTTTACAGAAGCTGAGGCAAAAGAAAAAGGATATAAGGTAAAAACTGGTAAATTCTTATTTAAAGCAATAGGAAAAGCATTGGTTTTTGGTGAGACGGATGGCTTTGTTAAGCTAGTGGTAGATGAAGAAACTGAGGATTTACTAGGGGTTCACATGATCGGACCACATGTTACAGACATGATTTCTGAAGCTGCATTAGCAAAAGTGCTAGACGCAACACACTGGGAAGTTGCCAATACAATTCATCCGCACCCAACACTTTCAGAAGCAATAGGTGAGGCAGCCTTAGCTGTCGATGGGAAAGCTATCCACGGGTAAAAGATAATTGTCAATTTTGAATTATGAATTGTAAATGAAGAATGTAGGGCTAATAAGCGTTTGGGCGGCGTTACTTTTAATTCTTACATTCTACATTTTACATACTACATTTTTATAGGGGGTCTATGAATGACAGAAAATCGTCATGCCAAATTGGGTTTAACTGATAATGATGTTCTTGAAATGTATGAGACTATGTTACTTGCAAGAAAGATTGATGAAAGAATGTGGTTACTTAACCGCGCAGGAAAAATACCATTTGTAATTTCTTGTCAAGGACAGGAAGCGGCACAGGTTGGAGCTGCATTCGCACTAGATAAAGATAAAGATTATATTCTACCTTACTATCGCGACATGGGTGTAGTTTTACACTTTGGAATGACTGCTCGTGATTTAATGTTATCAGCATTTGCGAAAGCAGAAGATCCAAACTCTGGTGGTAGACAAATGCCAGGTCACTTTGGTCAAAAGAAAAACCGCATTGTGACAGGTTCTTCTCCAGTTACAACTCAAGTTCCTCATGCAGTAGGAGTCGCTTTAGCTGGAAAGCTAGAGGGGAAAGATTTCGTGACGTTTACAACATTTGGTGAAGGATCTTCTAACCAAGGGGATTTCCACGAAGGTGCAAACTTTGCAGCGGTCCATAAGCTTCCAGTTATATTAATGTGTGAAAATAATAAATATGCGATTTCTGTACCAATCCATAAGCAGCTTGCTTGTGAGAAAGTATCAGATCGTGCTCTTGGTTATGGTATGCCTGGAGTTACAGTTGATGGAAATGACCCAATTGCAGTTTATGAGGCAGTTAAAGAAGCAGCTGACCGTGGTCGTAGAGGCGAAGGGCCAACATTAGTGGAAACGGTTTCTTATCGCTTAACTCCTCACTCAAGTGATGATGACGATCGCGTGTATCGTTCAAGAGAAGAAGTTGAAGAAGCGAAAAAGAAAGATTCTATTATTACATTTAAAGCATATTTACAAGAGTTAAATATCTTAACAGAAACAATTGAAACAGAGATGAATGATCGAATTGCAAGAGCAGTAAATGATGCAACAGAATATGCTGAAGCAGCGCCTTATGCCCAAGCAGAATCAGCATTAAATCATGTTTACGGAGAGGGGGTATAAGGAATGCCGATTATTTCTTATATTGATGCAGTTACCTTAGCAATTAAAGAGGAAATGGAAAGAGATGAAAAGGTTTTCGTTCTTGGTGAAGACGTTGGTGCTCGTGGCGGTGTATTTAGAGCAACAAACGGCTTATATGAACAATTCGGCGAAGATCGAGTAATTGACGCCCCTTTGGCTGAATCAGCGATCGTTGGTGTAGGAGTTGGAGCGGCTATGTACGGAATGCGTCCAATTGCTGAAATTCAATTTGCTGACTTTATCATGCCAGCAGTTAATCAAATCGTTTCTGAAGCGGCAAGGATTCGTTATCGTTCGAACAATGATTGGAATTGTCCGATGGTAATACGTGCCCCTTATGGTGGTGGAGTTCATGGAGCTTTATATCATTCCCAATCTGTTGAGGCTATGTTTGCTGGTATTCCAGGATTAAAAATCGTCATGCCATCAACTCCATATGATGTAAAAGGTCTATTAAAAGCGGCAATTCGTGACAATGATCCTGTTTTATTCTTTGAACATAAACGTGCTTACCGCTTAATTAAAGGTGAAGTTCCAACTGAAGACTATACTCTTCCAATTGGAAAAGCGGATGTAAAACGTGAGGGTGACGATATAACAGTAATAACTTACGGTTTAGCGGTTCATTTTGCGTTACAAGCTGCAGAAAGATTAGCAAAAGATGGCATTTCAGCGCATATTTTAGATTTGCGTACGGTATATCCATTGGATAAAGAAGCGATTATTGAAGCCGCGAAGAAAACTGGTAAGGTCCTTCTTGTTACTGAAGATAATAAAGAAGGTAGTATCATGAGTGAGGTTGCAGCGATCATTGCTGAGCATTGTTTATTTGATTTAGATGCTCCGATTCAACGTTTAGCTGGGCCAGATGTTCCAGCGATGCCATATGCGCCAACAATGGAAAAATATTTCATGATAAATCCAGATAAAATCGAAAAAGCAATGCGTGATCTTGCTGAATTTTAGGAGAGGGAGGTAATATTCATGGCTACAGAGATTAAGATGCCGCAACTTGGTGAAAGTGTAACTGAAGGTACAATTAGTAAGTGGTTAGTTAAGCCAGGTGATAAAGTAAATAAATATGATCCAATTGCAGAAGTAATGACTGATAAAGTAAATGCTGAAGTTCCTTCCTCTTACACTGGAACGATTAAAGACCTAGTGGCTGCTGAGGACGAGACGATTGAGGTTGGAGGAGTTATTTGTACGATAGCAGTCGAAGGAGAAGAAACGGTAAATAATACGCCAACTCAAACAAACACGGTTGAAACCATAGCTGCTTCGAAACCAGACCTTGATACTAGTGAGAAAAAACGTTTTTCTCCTGCTGTACTGCGTCTAGCTGGTGAACACAATATTGATTTAGCCCAAGTTCAAGGTAGTGGGCGAGGCGGGCGCATCACTAGAAAAGATCTTCAGAGTATTATTGAGGGTGGAAATATTCCGCAACCAAAACTAGAAGTAGCGCCTGAACAGCAATCAGTGGCAGTTCAAGCAGAACCAGCTCCAGTATCGACGCCGAAGGTTGAAAGAGAACCAGCTACAGCACCTGTTAATATCCCAACGTTACCGGGAGACATTGAAATTCCAGTATCGGGTGTTAGGAAAGCAATCGCAGCTAACATGGTGAAAAGTAAGCACGAGGCCCCTCATGCTTGGACAATGGTAGAAGTTGATGTAACAAATCTTGTTAACTATCGTAACAGTGTGAAAGATAGCTTTAAGCAAAAAGAAGGCTATAACCTAACATTCTTGCCATTCTTTATTAAAGCAGTTGTCGAAAGCTTAAAAGAGTTTCCGCAGCTTAATTCCATGTGGGCTGGCGATAAGATCATTCAAAAGAAAGATATTAATATTTCAATTGCGGTTGCTACAGAAGATGCTCTTTATGTTCCGGTAATAAAGCACGCTGATGAGAAAACAATCAAGGGAATTGCTCGTGAAATTAACGATTTAGCAGGAAAAGTAAGAAATAAGGCAATTTCAAGTAGTGATATGCAGGGTGGCACATTTACAGTTAATAATACTGGCTCATTTGGTTCGATATTATCAACGCCAATTATTAATCACCCACAAGCAGCTATTCTCTCTGTAGAGTCTATTGTTAAGCGTCCTGTAGTTATGGATAACGATGCGATTGCAATAAGACATATGGTAAACCTATGTCTGTCGTTGGATCATCGTGTTCTTGATGGGTTAGTTTGTGGAAGATTTTTAGCAAGGGTCAAAGAGAAGTTACAGTCTATTTCTAAAGAAAATACACAACTGTATTAAATGATTTGTACACTTTCCTATTCTAGCTTTAGAATAGGAAAGTTTTTTTGTTGTTCGATTACATTGGATGAAAGAGGAATGGGGAAGCTATTTTATGTTACATATTTTCTAAATTAAGGGGTGGCTTAAACGTGTTAAAAACTAAACTTGGAGTAGTGACACTAGCAGTACTGATGTTTTTTGCGTACACAAACGTAACAATTGTAAGCGCTGAGGAATTAGAGAACGAAACAAACCAAATGGATCAAGTTAAATATGAACATAAGGCAATTCGTCCCCATTTTAACTTTTACTATCAGTTACTAGCTGAAAAATATGCACCAAAGCATGTAAAAGTGTGGAACGATGTAATCTCCGAGAGAGAGGCTCTCATTAAGAAGTATCGTGAACTCGCCAAATCTGGGAAAGAAATTGGAAACTTTTATGATGAAACGTGGCTAAAAGTACACAGTGATATACAAAAGCAATTTCTAGAAGCAGTCGAAAAAAGAGATGATCAAGCGTTAAAAAATATTGTTCCGCAGGTCATTGATCATCAAAAAGAATTAAACATCTTGTTAAAAAAGCGATTAAAGGAAATTAAATAAATGCAAAGGGAGACAATGTTTATTTGTCTCCTTTTGTCTATAAATGAGGAGGGCTTTTTGTTTACAAACCGTAATTATTTCGATATAATCCTTCTTGTATATAAAACGTAATCGTTTTGAAAGGGGATTGAAATGAAAATTAAATCTATGTTTTTTGCAATGATGTTAGTAATTTCAACGTTTTTAGTAGCATGTGGTGGTGCACAAGAAGAGGAAGTTGTAGAAAATACAACTATTGAAGCAGAAGTTATTGAGGAAAAACCTGTAATTCAAGTTTATACAACTATTTTTCCATTAATGGATTTCACCCAAAGAATTGGTGGTGAATACGTTGAAGTAAAAAATATTGTTCCTGTAGGAGCTGATGCTCATACATATGAACCATCACCAAAGACAATGGTTGATATATCAAATGCTGATTTATATATATATAATGGTGCTGGAATTGAAGGCTTCGCTGATGCTGTAGCTGAAGTTCTTAAAGCAAGTAATGTAAAAATTTTAACAGCTTCTGAAGGAATTGACCTGATTGCTTTCGATCACGATGATCACGGAAATGATCATGACGATCACGGACACGACCATGACGATCATAGCCATGACCACGATGATCACGGACACGACCATGACGATCATAGCCATGACCACGATGATCACGGACACGACCATGACGATCATAGCCATGACCACGATGATCACGGAAATGATCATGACGACCATAATCATGACCATGATGATCACGGAGACGATCATAACCATAACCATGGGGAGCAAGATCCACATGTATGGTTAGATCCAATTCGTTCTATTAAACTAGCAGAAAATATCAAAGACGCTTTAGTTGAGTTATTACCTGAAGGCGCGGAGGTGTTTGAAAGTAACTTCCAAACTTTAAAAAGCCAATTGGAAGAGTTAGATTCGCAATTTAAGGCTATGCTTCAAGATGTATCAAACGATACAATTGTTGTATCGCATGCAGGGTATGGATACTGGACTGATAGGTATGGTATCAAGCAAGTAGGTATCTCAGGGATCTCTCCAACAAACGAACCATCTATACGCCAGATAACACAGGTAGTAGAGTACATGAAAAAGCATAATGTGAATTACGTAATCTTTGAACAAAACATACCAATGAACATAGCAGAAACAGTTCGTTCTCAAGTAGGTGCTGAAGCTCTTTGGTTACACAACCTAGAAGCATTAGTTCAAGAAGATGTCACTAACAATGAAGACTACTTTAGCTTGATGAGAAAGAATATTGAAACACTGAGAACAGCATTACAATAGGAAGTTAAGGAAGTTCATGACCATGGACTTCCTTTTTTATAGATAATGTATTTCAAAGCAATATTTCGCTTATATTAATAATACATATCGCTTTGTAAAATCGGTTGTTGAGTGTACAATATAAGCATAGTGTTAATAATAAAAAGAGGTGACCTACATGGAATTTAGTTTTTATAATGATGTTATTAATGGTGCAAGAAAAGAAATGGTAGATGCAGGGTATAAAGAATTAACTACACCTGAAGAGGTAGATGCAGTACTAGGTAAAGAAGGAACTTCATTAGTCTACATCAATTCTGTTTGTGGTTGTGCAGGCGGTATTGCTCGCCCATCTGCAGCTTATATGGCTAACTATGAGAAAAAGCCAGATAACTTTTTGACTGTTTTTGCTGGACAAGATAAAGAAGCAACAGAGCGTGCAAGAACCTATTTTAAAGGCTATGCTCCTTCTTCACCGTCATTTGCTATCATTAAAGACGGGGAAATCAAAGCTATGATTGAAAGACATGAGATTGAAGGACATGAACCAGTTCAAGTAGTACAAAAATTAGAAAAATATTTTGATGAATATCTATAAAATGAAGAGAAGCTTTCACTTTTTAGTGAAAGTTTTTTTTTATTTTAAAAAGTATTGGCTATACTATAATTATTACTTTTACGCTTTTTCTTGAAGTCAAGTTTTGCTAATGCTATAATTTAAACTTGTATATGTTTTAAAGCTAGGCAATTGCCATGCTTTTAAAAAGGAGAGTGCAGTAATGCAAGATTTATATGTAAAAATACACGAATACTTAAATATGGACGAGGAAATATCATTTGAAGAATTTGATGACTACTATAAGACGGTTATTAAACAATTTAGTGAAGTTTCTGATGACCTAGTTGAAGAAGATGTATGGAAAGCATTGTTTATCATCGAAAACTTAATGTCTAACGCTGAAAGCCGTGCTAAAGAGTCAAAAGCTGCAAAACAAAAGAAATACAAAAAGATGGCAGACCGCTCGGCGCTATGGGCACAGAATTTTGCTGGTAGACTTTATAAGCTAGGCTATACAGAAGAACAACTAAATGAGCGTTTTGAAAAAATGTTTCAAGACTACGCAAATATAAAGGCATAGACAATTTGGTGGAGTGAATATCACTCCTCTTTCTTTTATGAATACTTGACAAACTTTAGTTGAAAATGCTATATTAATTTAGCAACATTTAACCATTGCGTCTATAGTGAAATGGATATCACACGAGATTTCGGCTCTCGGATTCTGGGTTCGAATCCTGGTAGGCGCGCCATACATAAAATGATTTAAGACTTCAAGATATTATCTTGAAGTCTTTTTTATAATAATTAATTAAAATTTATAATTAATTTTGAGTTATGTATATATGATATATAATAAACAAGATTGTAAGACAGTATGAGTTTAACTCAAATTTACTTACAGTTCTATTTTGGATGATGATTTGCTTGGTAGTATTCACCCTTAAATTTTCTTGTCAAAAAGGAATATACTATGAATATTTTTTATATAATACTATATTGACATTTCTTTGTAACGTGTTAATATACATAAGTGTGAATAATAATTAGTAGACAAAGTATAAAAAATATAAAAAAGGGGTTATACAAATGAAAAAAAACAACAAACTATTATCAATTGCATTATCTTGTGTACTATCGGTAGGATTATTAGCAGGATGTGGAACTGGAAGCACGAACCAAGGTTCTGGCGGCGCTGAAAAAGTGACTTTAGTGATGGGAACATCTGCAGACTACCCTCCATATGAATTTATTGATACAGCTGTTAGTGATGAAATTATAGGTTTTGATGTTGATATTGCGAACTATATCGCTGAGAAATTAGGCTTTGAACTGAAAATTCAAGACATGGATTTCGGTGGATTAATTCCAGCCTTAACTAACAATCGTGTTGATTTTGTATTAGCAGGAATGACTCCAACTCCAGAACGATTAGAAAACGTTGATTTTTCGGATATTTATTATGTTGCTGAACAAATGATTGTTACAAAATCAGATAGTGGTATTACTACTCTTGCAGACCTTCAAGGGAAAAAAGTCGGAGTGCAATTAGGGTCAATTCAAGTAGGCTTAGCTAATGATATCTCTGAAGAAGTTGGTGGAGTAGAAATTGTTGAACGCAACAAGATTACTGATTTAATTCAAGAGTTAAAAGCAAACAGAATTGATGTAGCCATTATTGAAGATAAGGTAGCTAAAGGTCATTTAAACGCAAACGCAGATTTATCAGCATTTGTTATTGAAGAAGAAGGAGAAGCTGGTTCAGCGATTGCTTTCCCTAAAGGTAGTGAATTAAGAGACCAATTTAACGAAGTCCTTCGTGAAATGATTGAAAATGGAGAAATGGATAAACTTGTATTAAAGTGGTTTTATAGTGAAGAGTAATAATTAAAAAAAGAGAGGAATGAGATAGGCATGAATTTGGACTTTTCCCAAATCGTGCCTTCTATCCCTTTTATCTTAAAAGGGATATGGGTCACGTTACAAATTGTAAGTGTTTCACTAATATTTGGATTTATCTTAGGAACCATTTTATCACTATTTAAGATTGGTAAAATTACCATACTTAGATGGTTTGCGGATGCGTATACTTCCGTTTTTCGAGGGACTCCACTTATTTTGCAATTATTTTTAATCTATTTTGCCACTCCTCAAATTACGGGTTTAGATATTACAGCTTACACTGCAGCGGTTTTAACCTTTGGTTTAAATTCAGCAGCCTATGTATCTGAAATTATACGAGCTGGGATCTTAGCTGTTGATAAAGGACAAAAAGAAGCAGCAGAAGCATTGGGTGTACCGTATCGACCAATGTTATTAAATATAATCCTACCTCAAGCGATAAAAAATATCTTACCTGCACTAATGAATGAGTTTATTACACTAACAAAAGAATCAGCGATTATTTCTACTATTGGCGTTTTAGATATTATGAGAAGAGCCCAAATCGTTACTGCAGAACGATATATAGCTTTTGAACCTTTGATGTTTGCGGCATTAATCTATTATATATTGGTAATGACTTTGACTCTCTTAGGTAGACTTCTTGAGAGGAGGTTAAGACGTAGTGATTAAAGTAAAAAATCTTCATAAATCGTTTGGTAAGCTTGACGTTCTAAAAGACATTTCAACGGATATTAAGAAGGGTGATGTAGTAGCTATTATCGGTCCCTCCGGTTCAGGTAAATCAACTTTTCTACGTTGCTTAAATTTATTAGAAACCCCGTCATCAGGTCAGGTTTGGATAAACGATCAGGAAATTACCAATCCAAGGATAAATATCATGAAAGTTCGTCAAAAAATTGGAATGGTTTTTCAGCATTTTCATCTATTTCCACATATGACAACCTTAGGAAACATCACATACGCTCCTATGAAGGTAAAAGGCTTAAAGGAAGAAGAGGCAAAGGCTAAAGCTTTAGATCTATTAAGGAAAGTAGGCTTGGAAGAAAAGGCCAACGAATATCCTGTGCGTTTATCAGGTGGTCAGAAGCAACGTGTCGCTATTGCAAGGGCATTAGCAATGGAGCCTGAAATCATGTTATTCGATGAGCCTACATCGGCTCTTGACCCTGAAATGGTAAAAGAAGTTTTAGAGGTTATGAAATCATTAGTTAAAAGTGGTATGACAATGGCAATTGTTACCCATGAAATGGGGTTTGCAAGAGAAGTTGCAGATCGAATCTTCTTTTTAGAAGAGGGAAGACTCTTAGAGGATACCCCGCCAGCTGAATTTTTTGCTACTCCCAAAACAGATCGAGCGAAAGCTTTCTTAGATAAAGTACTTTAAAAAAGGATGACACAAGTCATCCTTTTTATATTAGGAAAAGAGGAAATGATGTAAACTAACGATATAGAAGGAAGAATAGAAAGGATACATTATGTTTAAAATTGGCTATCGAACGATAAAAACTGCGATTGGAGCTGCTATTGCGATAGGTATTGCTCAAGGGTTAGGGTTAACATTTTATGCTTCAGCTGGGATTATTGCCATTTTATGCGTTCAAAAAACAAGACGAAAGTCATTAAAACTTTCTTGGGAAAGACTTTTGGCGTGTTCGGTTGGCATGTTATATGCAATCGTAGCGTTTGAACTTATTGGCTACAATCCTTTAGCAGTTGGATTATTATTACTTACATTTATACCTACAGTCGTTATCTTGAAAGCGAAAGAAGGAATAGCTACAAGTTCTGTTATTATTTTACACTTGTATGCACTTGGAGAGGTCTCTCCTTCAATTGTCTTGAATGAATATGCTCTAATTATCATTGGGATTGGAGTAGCCTTACTTGTGAACTTTTATATGCCAAGTGTAGAAAAGGAACTTGGAGAAATTCAGTCGGAGATAGAGAATAATTTCAAGGAAATATTTTTACAGTTTGCGACGTACCTAAAACAGGGAGATAGTAACTGGGATGGCAAGCAGATTACTGTAACTGCTGATCTACTTTCTAGAGGGAAGGATGTAGCATTACAAAATATTGAAAACCACTTACTAAGATATGAAGATAAGTATTATCATTATTTTAAAATGAGAGAAAAACAATTTGAAATTATAGAAAGAGTTATGCCCTTAATTTCCTCATTGGACCACACGGTTATTCAAGGTGAGAAAATTGCAGAATTCCTAGAAGAACTAAGCAGAGGGGTTAGACCAGAAATCAGTCCCATTGACTTCCTAGAAAAACTAAATGAATTACGTTTGGAGTTTCGAAAAATGGAATTACCTAAGGACAGAGACGAATTTGAAACTCGATCAATTTTGTATGCTTTTGTAAAAGAAGTTGAACAATATCTTATTATTAAACGTCATTTTCGCATAGAAAAAGCATAGATACCTTAGATTTAACACAAACTAAAGCAAAAAAACAGGAGGTTACACAATGACTTCCAAACTTTTACTTATGTACTTGTTAATCGTATCGCCGATATGGCCTTTAGGAGAAAATCCTTTAATTGGTGACCCTTTTATTATTGTTAATAAATCATCCAATGAGATGGCATTCATTGTAGATGGCAAAGTGGATCACGTATATAAAGTAGCGACAGGACGTACAGAGATGCTGACTCCTGAAGGTGAGTTTACAATTGTCGTAAAAGCAGAAAATCCTTATTATCGCAGAAAAAATATTGAAGGTGGTTCAAAGGAAAATCCATTAGGTACAAGATGGATCGGTTTTGACGCAGAGGAGACTGATGGGCGAATTTATGGGATACATGGAAACAATGACCCTCATTCAATCGGACAATACATTACTGGAGGCTGTGTTCGTATGTTTAATGAGGAAGTTGAAGAGTTGTTTACCAGAGTACCCTATGGAACCAAAGTTTTTATCACAAGCACAGATAAGGATTTTCATACGCTGGCAAGGGAAAAAGGGGCAATTAAATAAGAGAAAAAGAGATACTTTACATAAGTATCTCTTTTTTTGGCTTAGCACCAATATTTTTAATTAAAAGAACATGGCAGCTCCAGTGAAGAGCGTCCCAATAAGCATTGTAGCAATCATAATATAAATAATGATTTTACGGTATTTTCGGGGCATATTTAAAACCTCCCAAACAATTTCTAACTAATATTTTACTTTGATTAGTATAATAATACAAGCCTTTCTTAAAAATTTCTAAAAGAAGGAAATTGCGCTATTGTTAGAGAAGAAGATTAAAAAATATTTAGTTGGGGGATGGGAAGATGAACGAAAAAGTAGTAGTCAATCGATGGCTTGAACTTACAAATGAGTTACTTACAGAAAATCCTACTTATCAAAATCTTACATTAAAAGAAATGATAGACACTGTACATAATGAAAAAGTGGACATACCGAAAAAAGTAGATCATATTGGCATAGCTGTCAAATCAATTGATGAGACATTGCCTTTTTACCTTAATCATTTAAAGTTGGAGCTTCTAGGAATTGAAGAGGTCTCTACTCAAAAAGTACGGGTCGCATTTTTAAAAATTGGTGAGTCAAAATTGGAATTACTAGAGCCGATGAGTGAGGAGAGTCCCATTGCCAACTATATTGCCAAAAGAGGTGAAGGGCTTCATCACGTAGCTCTGGCGGTTGACAACATTGAGCTACGTCTAAATGAACTGAAGGAACAAGGGGTGAGATTAATCCATGAGCAACCTGTAAAAGGTGCAGCAAATGCATCTGTAGCTTTTTTACATCCGAAGTCTGCACACGGTGTGCTTTATGAATATTGCGAAAAGAAGTAAAGGGCTTCAGTTTTACCAATTTTCCATTCAATGATAAAATAACTATAAATAGATAATGGAGGTATTTACATATGGTAAACAAAGATCGTTTGGTTCAAGAGTTTCTAGAACTTGTTCAAATTGACTCTGAGACTAAATACGAGCGTCAAATCGCAGATGTTTTAAAGGTGAAATTCTCAGAACTTGGTGTTGAGGTTTATGAGGACGATACTACTGAAAAATCAGGACATGGGGCAGGTAACTTAATTTGTACATTAGAGGCTAATCAAGATGGCATTGAGCCAATTTATTTTACTTCTCATATGGACACAGTGGTACCAGGGAATGGTGTAAAACCAGTCCAAGAAGATGGTTATATTAAGACTGATGGAACGACTATTTTAGGTGCAGATGATAAAGCTGGATTAGCAGCAATGCTTGAGGCAGTTAAGGTGCTTAAAGAAGAGAATATTAAGCACGGATTAATTCAGTTTATTATTACAGTCGGTGAGGAATCAGGTTTAAAAGGAGCAAAGGAATTAGATCCCGCGCTTATTCACGCCAAATTTGGTTACGCATTAGATAGTGATGGTAAAGTAGGAAACATTATTATTGCAGCACCAACACAAGCGAAAATTCAAGCAACGATTCTTGGAAAGACTGCTCATGCCGGTGTTGCCCCGGAAAAGGGAGTTTCAGCTATTACAATTGCAGCAAAAGCAATTGCTAAAATGCCTTTAGGAAGAATTGATTTTGAAACAACGGCAAATATTGGCCGTTTTGAAGGTGGTACGCAAACTAATATCGTGTGTGACCACGTACATATTCTAGCTGAAGCACGTTCTCTTGTTCCGGAAAAAATGGAAGCACAGGTTGCTAAGATGAAGGAAGCCTTTGAAACTGTAGCTGAAGAAATGGGAGGAAAGGCCAAGGTTGATATCGATGTTATGTATCCAGGATTTAAATACGGTGATGGAGACCATGTGGTAGAAGTTGCAAAAAGAGCAATTTCATCAATCAACCGCGAAGCAAAACTTGAAACAAGCGGTGGCGGAAGTGATGCGAATGTAATTGCAGGCTTTGGAATTCCAACGGTGAACTTGGCGATTGGTTATGAAGAAATTCATACAACCAATGAGAAAATGCCAATTGAAGAATTAGAAAAAACGGCTGAATTAGTTGTGGCTATTATTAAGGAAGTTGCGGGAAATTAATTTACTAGGTAGGACTGGCTAAGATGTAGCCAGTCTTTTTTAGGCATTAGTTTTGTTATCCAAATATCGATCTTAAGTACTACCTTGGAACACATAATTTTTACTATTACAAAACTGTTTATATATGGTAAAATATATAATAAGTGGAATTGTATAAGAATAGTAGAAAGAGGAACGCGATGAAGTACATGACTAATTTACATGCAATGCTCAACCATTTTCGCGGTGCTAGTAAAGTAATTGAGGCAGATTGGCAAAATGTTGCTAATTCTGTAGGCTTAACGCAAGCAGAACTCCACACTCTATGGATGGTTTATTTTGAAGAGCGCGCTTCAATTACTACCATTGCTAATCATGGTTTATGGGATCGTTCAACGGTAATGCAGGTCGTAAAGAGATTAAAAGAAAAAGGACTCGTGTCTGTAGAAAAAGACGATCAGGACCTTCGTGTTTCCTATGTAATTCTTACTGAAGAGGGGAAAAAAAGACAGACATCCACAGCTACTGCAGAATTTAGCTTTTTTCAATTTCTCCAGGAACTACGTTTAGAAGACGAAGAGGGGTATTACAAGCTTTTAAGTTTTATAGAGAAGTTTAATAGAAATTACCACGGAGAAGAGTATTGTGAATGGGTTGAGAAAACAGCAAAGATATTTGATGAGAAATTTTCTTAATGTTTTAAGCACGTTAGCAGTTGCTGTTTTCTAAGAATGAAGAGGTTCTAGTAAAAAGTACATAATAATCTTAGCTCCGTAACCTGCGGAGTTTTTTTCATTTGTTAAGGCTCTTTTCGTAAACATTGCTCCTCCGGTTACTCGTCGCACAAAAAAACATTGCTCCTGCGGTGGTTACTCGTCGCACAAAAAAAACTGTTGCTTTTTTACCCTAAAATAATCGGAAAAATACCCTAGGTGAAGGTATCAGCCAATAAATTATGTAAGAAAAGAGCAATACTTACTAAATTAGTGGTGAATTCTTAGTATTTTGTGTAAAATTTTTGGGATTTTTACGAAAGCAACAAACTTTGCGAAAACAGCCTTTGTTAAAGATGATTTAGCAGTAAGGAATTTAGTATAATGACGGTAGCTATGAAATTCTGATTTTGAAGCAAAGGACTCTATAAAAAAGGTGTTTTTAAAATGAAACAATTTTATCCGAAAGATGGTCGAGTCATTTTTCATGTAGATATGAATAGTTTTTATGCTTCGGTTGAAATAGCCTTTGATCCAACTTTAAAAGGAAAACCAGTGGCTATTGCTGGTAATGCAAAGGAACGACGTGGGATTATTGTCACGAGTAGTTATGAAGCTAGGGCAAAAGGTGTAAAGACAACCATGCCGATTTGGGAAGCTAAAAAACACTGTCCAGAGCTAATTGTGATGGAACCAAATTTTGAACGTTACCGGGAAGCATCGCTTAAAATTTTTCAATTTTTAAAAGAGTACACTCCGTTAGTAGAACCTGTTTCCATTGATGAAGGGTATATGGATATAACTTCTTGTTACCACTTGGGATCACCTTTATATATCGCTAAGACCATCCAAGCGAGGCTCTTAAAAGAATTAGGCTTACCCTGCAGTATTGGTATTGCTCCTAATAAGTTTTTAGCGAAAATGGCTAGTGATATGAAAAAACCTTTAGGAATAACAGTTTTAAGAAAGCGTGAAGTGCAGAAAATTCTTTGGCCCTTAAAAGTAGGAGAAATGCACGGTATAGGTCAGAAAACTGCGGAAAAGTTAAACAAGCTAGGGATCATTACCATTGGTGATTTAGCTCAGAGTGACCCTACTAAGCTTAAGCATAGCCTTGGTGTCAATGGAGAAAAAATATTTGCTCGTGCAAATGGAATTGACAATCGTTTAGTGGACCCTGAATCTGTCTTTGAATTTAAGACCATTGGTAACTCCACAACACTTCCAGTGGATACGAAAAGTATGGAAAAAGTAAAAGCAATCCTAGCAAATTTATCTGACTCTGTAGCTAGGCGAATGGCTAGAAAAGAGGTGTGTGCGGAAACCCTACAAGTGACCATTCGTTACTCCGATCGAAAAACAGTGACAAGAAGCCAGACAGTAGTAAATCCAATTGATGACCAAAGTGATATATATAAGATTGCTTTACTACTTTTTACTAAGCACTGGACCGGTGAACCGATTCGACTTTTAGGCGTAACAGCACAGCAGTTAATTGATAAGAAAAACGCTTTTAAACAGCTAGATTTATTCAATTACGAACGAGATGTTAAAAAATATGAGCTTACAAAAACTATGGATAAACTTAGAGACCGCTTTGGAGAGGAAGCACTCCTGAAAGGCTCACAATTAATGGCAAAAAAAGAAGACCGCTTAACAGATAAAAAGACTAGAGGAACAAGCTTAGAAAAAGATTTCTTTATTGAAAATAGAAAAGATGATGTCTAGTACATTATACGGAGGACTTACAAGTTCTTCCGTTTTTTTGTTCTAAACAAAGAGTCCACCTAAACCGATAAAAGTGATAGAAAGCAAGAACGTGGGAGAGTGAGTATATGCAAGTAAACAATCAGGCAATAACAAGCCAAATGATGACCCATGACAAACCCCTTGAACTAAAGCAAGGTGAGATATATAGAGCAACAATTAAAGAACGAACTTCAGATAACGAAGCAACTCTTCAAATTCGTGGTAGAGAAATCTCTGTGAAGTTTGAAGGTAGAATTCCTTCAGAGGATCGAGTTACTGTTCAAATAAATCATCAATCGGAACGACAAGTACAGGTAAAGGTAATTTCAGAAGGATCAAGAGTAGAAACGGGAACCGTAAACAGACAAACAGAGGTAGCAAATACTCAGCAAGCATTGCGAAGTCTTGGTGTAACAAATCCTTCTAAAGAACTTCAGCAGGCTGCTCAAATTATTCTAGATAAAGGAATTCCTTTAAATAAGGAATCAGTTCAGGACTTGCGCAACTTTATCGAAAAGGAAAAAGGCACAATTGAACAGCGGCTCAATACAGTTCAGGCAATTGCCAATAAACGTTTAGAAGTGACGACAAATCATTTACGCTCAGTTAACGAGGCTTTAAACGGTAGACCTCTAAATGAGGTTCTAACAAATATTGCGAAAGAATTAGATCCAAATTTTCAAGTGAAGAGTTCCCAAGCGGAAGTACGTCTTGAGAGACCAGTAAGTGAGCATGTGCGTGAGGTGCGCGAACAAGTGCAACGAGAGGCAAATGTTCAGAGAGCTGTTGAGCAAGTGAGGAATGAGTTCATATCTATCAATCGTCCTCAGGGAGAATTAAAACCTTCAGACCAACTAAAGCAAATGCAAGGAACGGTTCAAAAGGAGAGTGATTTCCAAAAGGCTGTTACGCTCCTTAATAATCAAATTGAGAAAAGTCTATTTGAACAACCAATAAAGGATCTTTTACAAAAGTCGATCTCAGAGGCCGCAAATTTACAGAGTGCTGGTAGAGAACTTGCTGCTAGACAACTATTAATGAAAACCTTCGCTGGTGTAGAACCGCAAGTCAATAAAATGGATGCGCAAGTTCAATCAGAAGTTCAACAGTATCTAATCAATGAAAACTTTCAAACTCAACAATTAAGTAGTAAAGACTTTTTAGTTAGAGCTGTAACAGAAAAGTTAGCAAATGCTCAGAGTGAATTCAAAAATCTTCAACGAGAGATTTCACGTAATTTGGATAATATCCAACGTTTAAATGAGGCTTTTAAGAGTCAGGCTATTAGTCAAGTGAAACCACTATTAGAAACAACTATTAAGAAGCTTGATTATGCAATTTTAAAAAGTGAAATGATGCTACTAACTGATATGAGTACTGAAAAAAAGTTAATGCTAGCGAGCGGTCAACTAGCTGATGCGAAGAGATTATTAAGTAAGGGCAATTATTCTGAAGCAAATAAAATAGTTCAAGAGGTTAAAAGTCTAATTGAAAAGTTAGAATTTAAACCTTCGGAATCTAAAGTTCAACACTTTATTACAAAAGAGGAACTTAGCTTTACTTCTCGAAATGGTTCTCATTTACTACTTCAGCAATATGATGAAATGACACGAAGAACAGCTATTCAGGAACCCTCTGCTCGTCAAGCTTTTGAAATGGTTCGTGGTTTGGGACTGAACAGAGATAGCGAAATAGCACAAGTTTTAGCTTCTGGAAAACAGAGTCAAGGTGATGGGGAACCCAATCCCAATATGAAACAAGCACTTCTGCAGGTTATGAAGTTGGAAGAAGAGCAAGGTCGTGTTTCTCAACAAACCACTCAAGCCCTTGCTAACATAACAGGACAACAATTACTTAGCAAATCCGATAATAATAATCTACAAAGTATGTTTTTAAATTTACCAATCCTATTGCAGGATGAAGTTAAAAACTTACAGGTGTTTGTAAATTCCCGGAACGAAGGTCAGCATGTAGATTGGGAAAATTGTAATCTCTATTTTCTAATTGAGACCAAAAAACTAGGTGAAGTAGGTATTTTAGTTTCAGCAACGGACCGTAACCTATCTCTGACTATTAAAAATGACAAACCTTTCTTTAAGGAAAGAATTGAGCCGTTGGCAGATGTATGTAAAGAAAAATTAAAAGAGGTGGGCTATAATATCACAAGTCTTAACTTTACTAAGCTAAAACATATACAACGTTCTCAAGATGAAAAGACTAATGAGCAGTCAGAAAGAATGACACCTACCTTTACAGAGAAAGGATTCGATTTCAAAATATGATGATTTCAAAGCACTTTAATCATAAGCAAAGAAAGATCGTCAATGGTCCAACAGCTGCGGTCATTCGCTACGATGATAGCTCTGATAAAGGACCACAAGTTGTTGCACATGGAAAGGGTCATGTGGCAAATCAAATCATTGAACTGGCTAAGAAAAATAATATCCATATGCAAGAAGACCCTATGCTAGTTGAAAATTTAATAGATATGGATTTAGGAGATAATATTCCTCCCCAACTTTATGCAGTGATGGCAGAAATATTATTATTAATAGAGCAAATGGAGAAAAAATATTAAACTTCGACATTTTATGGCCGATAAAAGATTAGAAGACGAACATATAGGTTGGGAGGATTATAAGTGACACTTATAACAAAAGAAGCACTTCATAAAAAGTCTCCACAAGAACTTACAGCTCTGCTTTACGAAGCTTGCATTAATAATCTTGAAGAGGCCAAAGCAGCTATTTTGAACAAAAATTATATATTAGCAAATCAAAAACTAAAAAAATCTAACGATATACTAGAACGTTTAGGTGCAGGTTTAAACTATGAAGCTGGTATCATTGCAGATCAGTTAGAACTAGTGTATAACTATATTTCCGACAAACTTGTTGAAGCTAATTACAATAAAGATGTTAGTATTATAGACGAAACGTTAAAGTTATTAATTGAAATCTCATCTTCATGGCATCAGGCTATGAGGAATAATAAAGATACACAACCTAAAACAATGAAGCGAAAAACAATAGCTTACGAGCAAACAGCTATTTATGATAATTAAAGAAAAAAGGAGTTTTAAAATTGAAAATTAATAACAATATCCAGGCATTAAATGCATACCGTAACTTAACTGCAAATCAGTTTTCAACATCAAAAAATTTAGAAAGACTTTCTTCAGGTTTACGTATTAACCGTGCAGCAGATGACGCAGCTGGTCTAGCAATTTCTGAAAAAATGCGTTCTCAAATTCGTGGTTTACAAATGGCAGAAAGAAATGCCCTAGATGCGGTCTCATTAATACAAACAGCTGAAGGAGCATTAAACGAAACACATGCTATACTCCAACGTATGCGAGAGCTTTCTGTACAAGCGGCTAACGATACAAATACAGAAGATGATCGTAAAGAAATTCAAAACGAAATTAAGCAATTAAAAGACGAGTTAAATCGAATCGGTAAAGAAACTGAGTTTAACACACAAAAGCTTATTGATGGCTCACAAGGTGTGAAAAAGACAAGTGCTGAATTGACAGGTGGAGTAAAGGTTAATTTTGTTCAGTCAGTTGCAATTACTGATAATGTTGAGACAAAAAACAATTCATTTGTTTTAACATTAGCCGATGGAGCAAATACTATGAATTTATCCGTAAATGTTTCTGAAGGGATTTTCACAAATCCAGTCGAACTAACAGTGGCTGTTGAAAATGCTATTAAACAAGCTGCAGAAGCTTTTGATAGTGCTAATGGGGGAAGTATAGCAGCAGCAGCAGTAGCTGATTTGAAACTAAATTTTCAAGTAGAAACTAATGAAACATCACCTGCTTACGGACAAATAAAATATAGCTTTACTAACTCGAACACTACCTATGATATGAAATTTGATGGTGCAACAAATGCTGATAATGATATTTTTAATAAGTTTTTAGGTTTTGGTACTTCTACACTAACGGTAGCTAAGCAAACCGGTCTTGATCCTGTTGTAATAGTTGCTGCATCATTCTCAATAGATAACAATAATAACCCTAATAAATTCAATGATTTTTCTGTAAAACTAGAAGATGGGATTAACCCTGGTGCAAACCAAAACAATGAATTAAAAATGACAATTGATGGACTAACGGTAACTGGTTATGTTCCAGAAGGAAACTATGATAATGCTACTGACCTAGCAAAGGCAACTTATAATGCAATATTAGGTATCGACACAACAAACCCTACATGGTCCTCATTTGCATCAAATCCGACGAGTGCTGAATGGAATAGTCTAGTAAATAATTCGTCTGATGGACTTATTTCTTCTGTTAATGCTCTTTCTGATGACCAATTAAAAGATAAAGGTTATAACGGTCAATCTGATGACATGAAAGCAGCTTACTTTAAGGACCTAGTTGGTTTAAAAACTGATGGAACGACTCAACTTAAAGTTGAGTTTAATACCGATGGTAAGCTAGAGATTTTTGGACCAGCGGAAATGAAGTTCGACGAATCTTCACAGGTTGCTAACTCATTAGGTATGACTAGAGTAAATGCTGATATTAAAAATGCTGGACTAAGTATGCAAATTGGTTCAAATAGTAATCAAACATTAGTAATTGATATTGGTGATATGCGTGCTACTGCTTTGGGTGCAACTGAGATTAATGGAAAAAATCTTTTTGTTAACGACATTGACGTAACATCTCATGAAGGTGCACAGAATGCTATGAAAGTTTTAGATAACGCTATTCAACAAGTGTCATCAGAACGTTCTAAATTAGGGGCGTTCCAAAACCGATTAGAACACACAATTAATAACTTGCAGGTTACTCGTGAAAACCTAACTTCTTCTGAATCTCGTATTCGTGACGCTGATATGGCTCTTGAAATGACGAATTTTACAAAGAATAACATCTTAAACCAAGCTGGTACTGCCATGCTTGCACAAGCAAACCAATTGCCACAAGGTGTTCTTCAATTATTACAATAATCACTTTCAAGGAGGTAAGATCAAACCGATCTTACCTCTTTTTACATAAAATATATTGATTAAGCCATGTACTATCTATGATATAATCATTCTATAAACTAAGCTAAAAGTGGTGAAAAAATGGACGTACAAAGAATTGGACGGACAAGTTTAAATAAAGCAGATATAAAAAAGACTGGTCCACAGGCTAGTATTTCTTTCACAGAAATAATGCAAAAAGGTCGAGATGAGCAAGCATATGCTAAGCTTGATAAATTAATGCAAGATATTGAAGATCAAGGGAAGTTGCTTGCAGATACCCGTACGGTAGACGAGCTGCGTAAATATAAGGCTCTTGTAAAGGAGTTTATGGAGGATGCTGTTAAGTTAGGTCTTAGTCTTGAGGAACGACGTGGTTTTAACCGTCGTGGTCGTACAAAAATCTACAAGATAGTTAAAGAAGTTGATCGTAAACTACTGGACTTAACAGATGCTGTACTTAAAAAAGAAAAAAGTGGTCTGGAAATTCTTGATATGGTAGGAGAAATTAAAGGTCTGATTGTTAACGTTTATGCATAATGATAAAACCCGTAGCTTATAGCACGGGTTTTAATCATTATTTCACAGGTTCATACGGAGTTATCTCTCTAAATATATACGTCTTCGTTGCATTCATAATCGGTTCAAAATTGTCAAAGGCTGTAATCGGATGAACTTCTAGAAAATTCAAAGAGTAAAACACTCCCTTATCCACCTTCAAGCTATAAATATATTGATCGTCTAAGTGTCCAGTTGCTTTATTGGTAACTTGAGTGTAACCCGAAATAATAATTGTTTTGCATGTTGGGAGAAGTGAAAAGACGTAAGAACATAAATAAAGGGCTGTTCCACCCACCATCATTGCATAATTTTCACGAAGTTCTCTTTGAGACTTTTTATGTATTTTTAGCTTTCCCGACCTTAGAATTTCTGCTGTTGTTAGTGGAATTTCTTCTAGTTGTGGTAAATCGACATCTAAATAAACAGTTTCAGCAGCTAAGATGTCATATGATACGTTTGTTTCTAAAGGGAAATCCAATTCAGACAGGAAGTATTCAAGCCACTGTCCCATTGCTGATAGGTCTCCGGTAATAACCTTCTCAACTTGTACAAGTCGTTGCCGTTTCTGTTCTTCATGTTCTGCCAGTGCTTGTTCAAACTGCTTTAATTCTAGTTGAAATTGGATTTCTGCCTCATGATTTACTTTCTCTGTAAATGCTTTTCTCCGAGTGGGTAGAAGTAATCGAAGTTTCTCATAAAAATTTAAGCCTTCTTCAAATTCGACCCTTAATTCCTCGGTTATTTCGATCTTATTAGGTTTGGTTAGTTCAAATGGTACTGTATTGGCTGCAAGCTCATTTAACTCTTTTGGAGAACGTTCTGGTAAAATATCTTTATGAAGATGTAAAAGTTTCGTTGTTTGCAAGTTAATCTTTTTTTCTTTATGTTCATACATTAATTGAATATCATCAGCATATTCGCGTTTAATTTCACGTTCAATCTCAGGAGCTAACAATTGATCGTTTTCATCGACAAATAGTAATGTATGATTTTTTTTGTTATATTTCAAAGAAACAGTCTTTGGCATGTTTTTCGTATCATTCTCGTACCAGGTATTTGCTGAAGGCTTATCAAGCCTAGATCGATAGGAGAGGCCACTCCCGGGTAACCCAAGATTGCCATAGAGTCCTCGTCGGCCAAGCGTTACCGATACACCTCGTTTGCCAAAAGAGGTACTTACACCTCGTTTGCTTATATTTAAACGTAGCCCTGGAGCTACTCTGACTCGTTTTTGAAAGCGAAAAGCCATGTTTGACACTCCTAGTTTTGTAATCCTCTATATCGTACTAAACTTTTACACATTTATAAAGGCAAATTTCACAATTTATCCATAAAGTTAGGTGGGGTGATAGTATTGTTTAAAGGAAACTTTAGTTTTAGAACTTATTTATCAACAAAAAGTGAAAAAACATGGGAATTTTTTAATGACATTAACAATTTAGTCAAAATTACCTCCTATCCCAAGGTAAATATCTTGAAACATGAGGGCACAAGGGAAGGGAGCAAAACTGAACTTCAATTGGATTTTCTGCTTTTTAAGAAAAACTGGGAATTAACCTATATTGAAGTAAAAGAAGGTCAGTATTTTATTGATAGAAGTAGCACCTTACCTTTTCCTTTTAAAAGGTGGGAACACAGACATTCGTTCCAAAGTTTTGACGAAGGAACACTAATGATTGATGATGTAGAGTTTGAATCTTATTTGCCTAGCAGTTTAGCTAAAATAATACTCTATATTATGTTTAAGTCAAGACAAAATACAATAAAAAAACACCTTACTTAAAGGTGTTTTTCCTATTTAATTACCAGCCCCGCTCGTAAGCTTTAGGTGCTTCTAAATCAATATTTAGTTCTTTAGCAAATGTTCTTGGTAAGTATGGGTCTCTTAAAAATGGTCTAGCAATGAAGATCAAATCGGCACGTTCATTACGGAGAATTTCTTCAGCTTGTGTTCCCGTCGTAATTAATCCAACAGCTCCAGTTGCTATATCAGCCTGTTGGCGAATTGTTTCAGCATAGCGTACTTGGTAGCCAGGGAAAGCGTCGATTGCAGCTGGTACGACTGCTCCAGAACTACAATCGATGAGGTCAACTCCCTGTACCTTCATTTTCTTTCCGTACTCTACGAAAACATCTAGACTATTTCCCTCAGCGGCATATTCATTGGCTGAAATACGTACCAAAAGTGGACCGTCCCAAACAGTATTGATGTTGTCGATTACTTGTCTTAATAGTTCATAACGTTTTTCTTCACTGCCACCAAAGGCATCTTGACGTTTATTGGTTAATGGCGATAAAAACTCATTCAGCAAATATCCATGAGCAGCATGGATTTCAATGACGTCAAAGCCAGCTTTTTTCGCACGCTCTGCCCCTTTTTTGAACGCGTCAATTGTTTCTTCAATTTGGCTAACGCTCATTTCTTCTGGAATTTTCATCGTTGCGTTAAATGGAATAGCTGAAGGTGCTACAATCGCTCCTTCGACCATGGCTTTTCTACCAGCATGAGCCAATTGAATGCCAATTTTTCCGCCTAATGCATGAACGTGGTCTACGATTTTTTTTAATCCTTCAATATGTGTATCATCCCATATTCCTAGATCATTTTCAGAAATTCTTCCTTGCGGAGTAACTGCGGTTGCTTCAATAATGATTAAACCAACCTGACCAATCGCTCGACTTCCATAATGGGTTATATGCCAATCTGTCACATATCCTTGTTTATTATCTGCCATATACATACACATGGGTGCCATGACAAGGCGGTTTTTTAATGTTAAATTTTTTATATGATAAGGTGAAAATAATTGTGATGACATAAAGGAACCTCCTTTTATTTCGGTTAACAAAATATTACCATAAACTAACGTTACTCACTAATGAAAACAATTACTTTTATCCATACTATAAAAAAGGTTTTAAAAGGGGTTGTTACTATGCACCATGTCAAACCAATTCTTATAAAGTTTATCGTTTATAGCATTTTACTCTCACTTGTCTTACTTTTTTATGGCTTTTCTATACCGGCAGTATTACTACTTTCAGCCTTACTATCTGTCATTACATATTTCTTAGGGGATGTATTCGTCCTTCCACTAAAAGGAAACTTTGTTGCTACGATTGTTGATGGCGGAACTATTTTTTTAGGTGTTTTAATTTGGATTGTACCATATTATGGTCTTTATTTTTCAACGCTTGCTAGTGCGTTATTTGTTGCCTTTGTAGTGTCTGTCAGCGAGTGGTTTTTGCATATTTATGTGATAGGCAGAGTCGATCGAGAAGATCGTGAGCCAGTTTACGATTAAGAAATAGAAAAAGAAGGCTCAACCGAGCCTTCTTTACTTCTTTTGAAACATTTCTTGATTTAAGTAAACCAATAAGGACCGTCTAGTTAAGAGCCCTTTTAGTATACCGTTGTCATCGGTCATACAAATAAATGGATTGTTAATAGAGAGTGCTAACGCTTTAGAAAATGTCTCTGATAATTTCATTGTGGCTACCTTTTCTTCCATGACGTCTGCTACTTTAAAGTTGTGAAGTCGATCTAGTTCAATTCGTTCAAGGCCAAGAATGGAGTCTAAGATAAGGGATTTACTAATGACACCATTTAGCTTTGTTTCCTTGTCTAAAACAGGAATAGCTGTGTAGCCAGATTTCACTAGAACTAACAATGCATGCTCTAAGCTATTATTTTGTTGCACATGGGCAACTCTTTCAATGGGTATCATTAAACTTCTAATTTTTTCGTCTAAAAAGGTACAATTTTTTAATGTTTCTTGAATCATGTTATCACGTTCTTTTCGCTAGAATTGTAAAATAAACATTCTACCTTCTAATACTAGGAGCCAATAAATTATTTGTCAACTGGAAGCACTTTCAAAAAAGCGGAGAATAATTGAAATAAGTATTGGACAGAATTTTATACGTGGGGGTGATACAATGCATTCAAAACAGACAGTAAAGTATGTTTGTCAAAAATATCCTTCTGGTAATTGTTATTACTTTAAGCAGGAAATTATTACTCATGACTGTTGGGATAATCTAAATTCTTTAGCCTGGTCAGCACCGAGACCAATAACTGAAGAAACATTTTTAAGACAGAAGCAAAATGGTTATAAGACAGAAATTAATTACATTACGAAACCACCAGCCAAAATTTATCAACTACATAAATGAAAATCCCTCAGAATGGTTGAGGGATTTTTTCGTTCACAAAGTAACCCATATAAATTTCATCTTGATATTCTCCGTTTAGCATGACTTGTTCTTTTTGGATGCCTTCGATTGTAAAACCATATTTTTGATAGAGCTTAGTCGCAACCATGTTTCCTGAAAAAACGGTTAAAACGACTTTGTGAAGCTTGTGGATTTCTGCCCAACTTAAAGTGTACTCCATAATTTTACTGCCAATCCCTTTTCCCTGAGCTTCTGAAGCTAACCAGGTCCGAAATAATGCTACGTGTTGCTTCATTTCAAGTTCGCCACGTATGAGGCGGGAAATTCCTACAACTCGATTTTCTACTTGAATGACGGTGTACATATTATCTTTTTCTTTCATTTCGGAAATAAAAGCTTGCTCTTCCTGAGGTGTCCTTACCACTTCTTTTTGAATGGCTGTTTTCGCAAAGTTTGTTTCTTTCGTAAAAATCCCAAAAGCCGGATTTTTACACAAGATACTAAGAATTCACATCTAATCTAGTAAGTATTGCTCTTTTCTACATATTTTATTGGCTGATATCTTCATCTAGGATATTTTTTCGATTATTTTAGGGTAAAAAAGCAAAAATGTTTACGAAAAGAGCCTTTTGAATAAAACTACCATTTTGGACAATTTCCTTTGCTTTATCAACTATCTCAGCAGCATCCTTTTCCTGGGCAGGGCGAAGTGTTACATGTAGTTGATCTTTTGCTTGGAACGTCAATATGAAGTCTTCCATGTAATCACCTACTTTGCCAAAAATGATCTGGCTTCTTTTCAATACTTGTTTTTAATAGATGAGAAGCTGGGACAACCTTAATTTTGGAACTATCTAAATCTTTCAAGGCTTGTTTCACACCATTTACGGTTTCATGTCCTTTGATGCCAACGTGACCAATCCCGATTGCTTGTCCTTTTAGTTCAGCAACTCTCATAAGCTTATTCATTTGCTTATATACATGGCCACTTGAAGAATGTGTATCATCTAAAAAGATATCCCTCATCCCCCAAGGAACACCGATTTCCTCGGCTAATACTGGAATTACGGATTTGGAAGCTGTTCCACTATCAATAAAATATAGGCCATGTTCTTTTGCTGTTTCTAAAATGACTCGCATCATTGCCTCATTTTCAACAATTAACGAACCCATATGATTATTCATGCCTTTGGCATGAGGAACACTTTCAATTGCTTTCACTACTCTTGCTTTCACTTCCTCTAGTGATAAATCGCTTGTAATTGGATTTGGACCCAACCAAGATTTCTTGCCTTTTTTCGGCTGTAGGGGTAGGTGAATTATAACTTCAAGCCCTAATTGGTGTGCTAGCTCAGCTTGTTCTTTTGACTGTTCTAAAAATGGCATAACTGCTACTGTAATAGGGATGTTTGACTCAAGGAACTCTTCGACGCCTTTTACTTTTCCACCAAAATCGTCAATAATGATTGCAACTTTAGAGGCATCTCCCAAAGTTTCAGCTCTTGTCAATTGTGGAAAAATCATTGTACAAATACCTATGATAATTAAAATACGTTTCCATTTCATCTTTTTTCCTCCATAAACGTTTCTCAAAAGTAATTTATCCAACATGTACTTGTTTTACCCTTTAGACATCAATGAATTTCATAATTCATTAGTATCGCCATTACGAAACTAAAGTAGTTGCGCTAAAACATTCGCAACTACTTTAGTTTGATATGGCTCCATTAAGGTAATTATGAAATTCATTCAAATACATAAAAAAGAGCGATCCTAGATTAACGGGTTCCGTTTAGTATCGCAAATAATGCTTGCAATGGGTAAAGGAACCTGTTAAGCCTAAATCACTCTTACTCTACTTTCTGATGTTAAAGGCCGCATTTAACTGACCACGGAGCATTCGCTCTCTTAGTTCACTTTCACGTAATTTCTTTTGTTCCATTTTTCTAATCTCAAAAGTTTGCATACCGTCTTCCATTTTGTTGGCAATATCAACTAGCCGCTCTATATCTGAAAAAGAAAATTTGCGTGTTCCGCCTTTTGAGCGTTCAGGAAAAATAAGTTTTCTTTCTTCATAATAACGAATTTGTCTTTCTGATAAACCTGTTAATTCACTAACGATTCCAATGGTAATGACTTTTTTATCTTTATAAGAAGACAAGTTCATCCACTCCCTGTCTAAATATTCTTATTATAGTATCAACTATAACATGTTTTCACTTTTGATATGACAAAATGTAAGGTAATCTTCCAAGGAACGTTCGTTCTTGTTAGGTTATAAGTAACCTATTAAGTTATATTGAAAAAATGAAGATAATAAAGGATAGTAAAGGATAGGCTTGTCTTCTTCGGTTATAGAGAAGTAGGTGCTTATATTGAACTGAAAACACTTGTTGCTTGAAAATGACTATGGTGATAGAATTTTAAATTATTAATTAATTTACTGGTACTGAAAAAATAACAATTATGAGGTGACTTTGAGATTATGAAGGTTTGTAAGTTTGGTGGAACTTCTTTAGCAAGTGCAGAACAAATGAGAAAAGTTGCGAGTATTATTAGGGCAGATCAAGAGAGAAGAATTGTTGTTGTTTCAGCACCAGGAAAAAGATTTAAGGAAGATACGAAAGTTACTGATTTATTAATTTCGTTAGCTGAGGCCGCATTATCGAATGGTGATGTTGAAGATGCGCTACGCTTGGTAGTGAGTCGTTATGAGCAAATTGCGTTAGAATTAAAACTTTCTGTAGAGATTATAGACATTATTAAGGAAGATTTAGCAGCTAGATTAACGATGAAAGACGATGGTGACAGAGAATTTATGGATTTGATGAAAGCGAGTGGTGAAGATAATTGTGCGAAATTATTTTCTTTCTATTTGCAATCGCTAGGTGTTGAAGCCGAGTACATTGATCCAAAAGAAGTTGGTTTATTAGTAAGTAAAGAGTATGGCAATGCACAAGTTTTACCAGAAGCGTACGAAAACCTTCACAGGGAACTTAGAAATAAGGAAGGCATACTAGTTTTCCCAGGCTTCTTTGGTTATACACCTGAAGGGACTTTAATTACGTTTCCTCGTGGCGGTTCAGATATTACAGGTTCCATCGTCGCAGCAGCAGTCGAGGCGAACCTATACGAGAATTTCACGGATGTTGATTCTGTGTTTGCTGCAAATCCAAATGTTGTTCAAAATCCAGTTGAAATTAAAGAACTAACCTACCGGGAAATGCGTGAGCTTTCTTATGCTGGTTTCTCAGTTTTCCATGATGAGGCACTAATTCCGGCGTTTAAAAAAGGAGTACCTGTTTCTATAAAAAACACAAACAATCCAGGTGCACCAGGAACAATGGTCGTAAATGAGCGGAATTACATGATCAATCCTGTAGTCGGTATTGCTAGTGACTCTGGATTTAGTACGATCTACGTAAGAAAATATCTAATGAATCGAGAAGTAGGCTTCGGGCGTCACCTCTTAGAAATCATAGAGGATGAAGGATTGTCATATGAGCATATGCCATCAGGAATTGATGATACCTCTATTATTCTTAGAAGTTCTCAACTAACATTAGAAATGGAACAGAGAATTGTTCAAAGAATTGAACAAGAGCTACAAGTGGATGATGTTCACGTAGAGCATGATTTTGCAATGGTGATGGTCGTGGGTGAAGGAATGAGAAAGATGGTTGGGATTACAGCCAAAGCAACGACCGGCTTGGCAAGGGCAGGGGTAAACTTGCACATGATAAACCAAGGATCATCTGAAGTAAGTATGGTCTTTGGAGTGAAGACAGAGGATGCCGATAAAGCAGTTCGAGAATTATATAACGACTTCTTTGTTCCAACAAAAAGCCCAGTTCATTAGAACTGGGCTTTTCATTATATAGAACTATCCTTTTTTATCTAAAAGACTAATAATAAGTTGTTTTAATTCTTTTACTTCATTTCTCAGTTCTGCTATCTGGTCTGGCTCATCTTGTTTTTCGGCCGAATCAGCTTTTTCGACGTTACTAACAATAACCCCGATGAATAAATTGAAAATTACAAAGGTACCTAATAGAACAAACGATACAAAATAAATCCATGACCAAGGAAGTTGATGGTAAATCGGCCACATCACACCACTTGCCCATGATTCTAATGTTACAACTTGGAACAGTGTTAATAAAGATAATTGTAATGAACCAAAGTACTCTGGTGCAACTTCGGCAAACAGCATCGTTCCAGTTACTGCAAAAATATAAAAAATAATGCTCATTAATAACATGATATTTCCTAGAGCTGGAATCGTTAAAAGAAGTGCATCAACTAATTTGCGCAATGATGGAATAACGGAAATAGCTCTAAACACACGAAGTACACGTAAAATTCGTAGTACTGTTATGAAATGAGCACCGACAAAGATGTGTCCTGCGGCGACAATCAAAAAATCAAACCAATTCCAACTACTCTTAAAGAAGTTACTCAACTTCTTTTCAGCAATCATCCTTAAAATAATTTCTACTGTAAAAATCCAAATTAAAGCCTTATCTATTAAGAAGAATAATTCCTTATGAGTTTTGTAAATCGTAGGGTATGTTTCAATACCAACAACTATAGCATTAAACATAATTAATCCAAGAATTGTTCCTGTAAAATATTTATGCATGACAATTCTACTTACTTTTTGTTGAATACTTTCCTTCTTTCCTTCAGACATAAGTTCCTCCGATTTTTTCATACTTTAAGACACAAATTTAATTTTACTAAATCTTCTGGTAGAATAAAAGTTTTTCTTCTAATAATAACTAAAGCTGGGTTTCCCCAGCTTTAATTACTTCACATTGGAATATAACTTTCCTAGTTCCGTCGAACGTGCGGCAGCGCGTTTAATACATTCGACCATTGCTTCTTGGTAGTGGTAGCTCTCAAGAACTTTAAAGCCTGCCTCAGTTGTACCACCTGGGCTCATTACTTGTTTATATAATGTTTTTGATGAAAGGTCTGTCGATTTTATCCTTTCTGCCGCTCCAATCAGTACCTGAGCAATCAAGCTTTTTGCTAAGTGTTCATCCAGACCAATTTCTTTAGCACCGATTTCCATTGCTTCTATTAAATAATAAATGTAAGCGGGACCTGACCCTGATAAACCAGTGATCGCATCTAACTTTTCCTCTTCAACGATCGCGACTTCCCCAATTGCCTTAAATAACTCTTCTGACATGTTTAAATGCTCCAATTCAGCAAAGTTTCCAGAAGAGATTGCTGTAATAGACTCGCCAACTGCGGCTGAGGTATTAGGCATTGTTCGAATGATTGGGGCATTATGCCCAAGCAATTGTGAGATGCAGGACGTTGATACACCTGCAAGCACGGAAATGAATAATTGTTGCTCCGTAGTATAGTGCCTAATTTTTGCGATCGTTTCAGCAATATCTTTTGGTTTCATTGCAAAAACCACAATATCCATTTCTAAGAGTATTTCCTGATTATTTGAAAAAGTTTTCACACCGTATTGTTCTTGTAAAAGGAGAAGTCTTTCCTTGTTACTTCGATTTGTTACGAAAATTTGTTGAGGCAAAAGCACCTTTTCCTTTAGTATTCCAGAAATCATAGCTTCTGCCATACTTCCTGCCCCAATGAAAGCAACTTTTTTATTTGTTAACATAAACCCCATCTCCTCTGCCTTTTTTCACTTACAGCGTTACTCCACTAAAGTTGTTGGTTACTAAGAACGAATTTGACCATTCCCTAAAATAATATACTTGCTTGAAGTTAGAGCTTCTAAACCCATCGGACCTCTGGCATGAAGCTTTTGTGTACTTATCCCAATTTCCGCTCCAAAACCAAATTCAAACCCATCAGTAAAGCGAGTTGATGCGTTATGATAGAGGACTGCAGCATCTACAAATGTAAAAAACTTCTCTACATGATTGCTGTTTTCCGAAATGATCGCTTCGGAGTGTTTTGAACCATATTTGTTAATATGGGAAATGGCGTCTTCTACGGAAGTTACAATTTTTACCGCCAATGTTAAATTTAAAAATTCAGTTGCCCAATCTTCTTCAGTAGCATTTACAATTCGTGAATCTAGCCTTACTGCGTGGTCATCGCCGCGTAGTTCAACACCATGGGTAATAAGAGAATTAACTAGACTTGAAAAATGAAGCTTTGCCCACTCCTCGTGAACGAGAACAGTTTCACAGGCATTGCAGACAGAAGGACGTTGTGTTTTTGCGTTAATCAGAATATCTAACGCCATTGAATGCTCCGCAGTATCGTCAATAAAAATATGACAATTACCTACACCTGTTTCTAAAACAGGGACTGAAGCTTTTTCTACTACTGATTGAATAAGAGATGCTCCGCCTCGTGGGATTAATACATCTAAGTAGTCATTTAATTTAAACATTTTTTCAGCTGTTTCTCGTGAAGTATCCTCTATTAGCTGTACTGCTTCTTTAGGAATTGAACTTTCTAGGAGTCCAAGGTGAATCACGTGTACTAATGCTTTGTTAGAATGAATGGCTGAAGAACTCCCTCTCAATATTACAGCGTTACCAGTTTTTAAACACAGACTAGCAGCATCAACGGTTACATTCGGCCTTGCCTCATAGATCATCCCAATGACACCTAGAGGTACCCGAACTCTTTTTAACTTCAAGCCGTTTGGTCTTGTATCTTCAAAGGTTACACCGCCAACAGGATCATCTAGTTCTGCTAGCTGAGTCAGGGCGGATGCCATATCTTTAATCCTAGTTTCTGATAGCATTAGTCGATCGAGTAATCCCTCTGAAAAGCCATTACTCCTCCCGGCATCGAGGTCCTTTTGATTTTCCTTTAAAATGTATGGGATTTGACTCAGTAAAGCTTTACTAATTTTTACTAATGCCTTATTCTTTTCTTCTGTGGAAGAAGCTCCTAGTAATCCTGTTAATTCTTTTGCTTTCTGCGCTTTTGATACTAGTTCATTCATGATGTACCTCCTTATGAAAATGTAATCCATTGATCACGGTGAATAGCCTCAACAAATGCCGTTCTTTCTTCAGAGCTGTTTTTTCCTTTTATTGAGCGTAGTTCTTCAGCGGAATAATTTATTTGACCTTTGCCAATAATCTTTCCGCGGGCAGTTGCAACCTCGACAACATCTCCCTTTTGAAAGTTCCCAGATATCTCTTGAATACCTACAGGGAGTAAACTTTTCCCTTTTGCGACGATGGCTTGAGCTGCACCATCATCAACGAAAATTCTCCCATTCGTCATTGAGTGATAGGCAATCCATTGCTTTTTATTTCTTACCAATTTTTTGGTCGTTCCAATATAGGTACCGTCACCCTTGCCTAGGAGAATATCTGTTAATTTCTCTTGGCCTTGGCCAGTACCTATAAATACCTGAACGCCTAAAGAACCAGCGGTTTTTGCAGCTTCTATTTTAGATCTCATTCCACCTGTACCAACTTTAGAGCCAGTAGCTTTTGCTTGGGTAAGTAATTCATCAGTAATTGTCGGGAGATAATGATATTTTTTGGCACCTGGATTTTTACGAGGGTCTTCGTCGTATAGTCCATTTATATCTGTTAATATTGCTAAAAAATCCGCGTGTATAAGTCCACTTACTAAAGCAGAGAGCATATCATTGTCGCCAAAAGTAAGCTCTTCTACAGAGGTAGAATCGTTTTCGTTAATGATTGGGATTACACCACGTGCAAGTAGCTCGGTTAAAACAGCGTAGGCATTGCTGTATTGTTCCTGACTTAAAAAGTCGTTCCGGGTCAACAGCAGTTGTGCTACAACGATGCTATGTTGGCTAAATGCTTCTTCATATCCTTGCATCAGCAACCCTTGCCCTACTGCTGCAGCTGCTTGCTTTCCTGCAATTGTCACTGGTCTTGAAGGATAACCAAGCTTGGTGAAACCAGCAGCTACAGCTCCTGATGAAATTAAAATCACTTCATGACCTAGTTGTTTAAGCCTTGCTAATGCATTGGCGTGTTCGATCAGTTTTTCTCTGCATAAGCCACCTTTATTATTTGTTAATGAGCTACTGCCAATTTTGACAACAATTCGTTGCTTACTCATAATTAATCCCTCATTTTTGTTAGATAAATAAAAAAACTCCTCCATCCTTAAAAAGGACGGAAGAGTTATATCCGCGGTACCACCTTCATTGACATCTAAAAAGATGTCCTCTCAATACCATTAACGCTGGTAACGGTTAGGTTTTGGCCTAACAGCTCTAGGGCAGGTTCAATAGGTTTTATGGCGATGGAATCTCTCAGCCGGTGAATTCCACTCTCTTTCGCGAAAACGTTATTTACTAGTCCCTTTCAACACTTTAACCGAGTAAGTTTTTCTAATTATCTGATATTCGTATGACACTGTCAATACTTTTTTAGCTAAGCTTTACGGATATGAATTATAATAAACTTCAATACTGAAGTAAAGGCCATTATATTTAAAATTTAGAAAGAAGTTTGGTATAGTTGAAACATCTTTTTAATGGACAAAGAGTCGGAGGGATAATGAAAGTGAACAATAAGATTATTGTAATTACAGGTGCTTCAAGTGGGATTGGTTTAACATTAGCGAAAGATGTTGCCAGAAAAGGTGGAATACCCATTCTATTAGCACGCTCGACAAATAAGCTACAACAAGCAAGTGATGAAATTATAAAAACAACCGGTATTGAGGCGCCCTACTACACACTAGATGTTACGAATAATAAAGAGGTCTCCGATGTCTTTGCGCAAATTCTAGAAAAATATCAGAAAATTGATGTCTTAATTAATAATGCCGGATATGCGATTTTTGATACGTTCCTTGAAGCCAAAACAGAAGATATTGAAGGTATGTTTGCTGTGAATGTTTTTGGGCTTATTTCTTGTACTAAAGCAGCACTTCCTAACATGCTTAAGGAAAATACAGGTCACATTATTAATATAGCTTCACAAGCTGGTAAGCTAGCCACACCGAAATCTAGTGTTTATTCTGCGACGAAGCATGCAGTTTTAGCTATTTCAAACAGTCTTCGAATGGAGTTAGCGGATACGAATATTTTCGTTAGCTCTGTTAATCCCGGACCGATCAAAACACCTTTTTTTGACCGTGCTGATTTGACAGGAAACTATACGAAAAATGTTGAAAGATTTATGCTGGACCCGGCTTTTGTTTCACAAAAAATCCTCCAACTCGTAGACAAGCCTAAACGAGAACTTAATTTACCTAATTGGATGGGAGTTGGAACAACTCTTTATCAGCTATTTCCAGGACTAGTTGAGAAGTTTGCAGGAAAGAAGCTTAGCCAAAAATAAGCCTTTTTTGAAGTTATATCTTTTGTCTTTAAAACAAAGGGTAGTATATAATGTAAAAAAATGTTAGTTAAAGGTGGATATATAATGGCTAAGAAAAAGGTTGAAAAAGCAGTGCTTTTTTCAGCTACAGAATCACTATTAATTGAACAAGGCTATCGTGGGTTTCACTTAAAAGCTCTTTCAGAGCGGCTTAGGATCGGTAGAAGTACGTTGTATGAATATTATGCTAGTAAAGAGGAGCTAATTACAGACTATTTGGTGTATATTTTAGATACAATTATTGAAGAGTGTCAAAAGATTGAACAAAGTGATGCTATCACTCAATTGAGGGATATGGTGAAAATCTTTCTGAAATACTCGCAATTGCATCAAATCGCACTCATTATTCCGTTTATTGATCCTGAGCATTCTTCAAAAGTGGAAGCATCGTTAATTAATTTAAAGCGTGACCATGAGTTTCTTTATGAGAGAATGAGCCAGCTTATCGAGGAAGGGAAAGCTGCTAAACAGATTCGAGTTGATCTAGAAACAGTAGTAATTGCTAGTATGATCTTTAATGCCATCCAAGTTCCAAATGTGATGAAAAAACACGAGAAAGAGTGGGGGGAAACGGTTTTAGAAATTTTGTTTAACGGGATTGGAGCAACAACGTAACTGATGGGATTGGGGTAGATGCTCAGTCCCATTTTTTTCAAATTGAAAAGAGAACGTATATTCGTTATAATTTAGATTATAATAAGAATGTACGTTCTCTTTTGGTTTATTAGCGTATTTGTAAAGGAGGAAGAGAAATGCGAATTGATTATCCGTCATTACCAGCAAGGACGATATTCTGTATTGATATGAAAAGTTTTTATGCTAGTTGTTCAGCTCTTCTTCTAGGTTTAGATCCGTTAACAGCTTATCTGGCTGTAGTTGGAGATACGGAACGGGATGGAAGCATCGTTTTAGCTGCAACACCTAGGTTAAAATCTGATTTTGGAATTAAAACAGGAAATCGTCTTTTTGAAATTCCAAAAGACCCTCGAATTAAAATTGTCAATGCTCAAATGTCAACATATTTGCAAGTTTCGACTAGGTTAACATCATTTTTTAATCAATACGTTCCTCTAGAATCTATCCATACATATAGCGTTGATGAAAGTTTTCTTGATGTGAAAGGAACAACGCGGCTTTGGGGAAGTGCCTGGCAGCTCGCACAGCGGATTAGAGAAGATATGCTAGCTGAGTTTGGATTAAGTTGTTCCATTGGAATTGGCCCTAACATGCTACTGTCAAAAGTTTGCCTTGATCTAGAAGCTAAAAAAGCAGGTATTGCAGAGTGGGGTTACAGTGATGTGAAGAAAAAGCTTTGGCCTGTATCTCCGTTACGTGAAATGTGGGGGATTGGGTCAAGAATGGAGAAACGATTAAATAAATTAGGAATTTTTTCAATCGGTCAATTGGCAGAAGCTCCGTTATCATTACTTGAAAAAAACTTTGGAATTATGGGGAATCAGCTTTATTATCATGCTCATGGGGTTGACCTTTCAGATTTAGGTGCACCGATTGTGGAGGGCCAAATCAGCTTTGGGAAAAGCCAAATTTTATTACGCGATTATCAAGACCTGGAAGAAATTAAGCATGTCATATTAGAAATGTGTGAAGAAGTCGCAAGGCGTGCGAGAACAGCTACAAAAGCAGGAAGAACGATCAGTCTAGGTATCGGTTATAGCAAGGATGAAGCAGGCGGAGGCTTCCATAGATCGACAACATTGCAAACAGCCACAAATATTACGCTTGAGATTTATGACGCTTGTTTACAACTATTTGGTCGATATTATCGTGGGGAAACAGTTCGAAGTATTTCAATCGCTCTTTCAAATGTAGTTAGTGATGACCAAATTCAGCTTAGTTTCCTCAATCCTAATAAACCTCGTCAAAGAGATCTTGGCTATATTATGGACTTTATTAGGGAGAAGCATGGTTCAGATAAGCTACTTCGAGCAGTATCCTATACGAAAGCTGGGACAGCGAAGCATCGTAGCAAGCTTGTTGGTGGACATAAAGCATAAGGGGTAGGGGGAAATTATTAAAGATCGTAGAACAAGTCATATGTCGTCCCTATAGAAAATATAATAGACATTACAATTGATTGAATTTATAACCACCTACGATACTAATGACTGATGAAATTCATTAAATCGAATAACTTTAAATTTGTTCGGAATTTTGTAAAACATTCTTCACAATTTGTTTACTTCATTTACTTAGAAAAGATGTTATAGTAAGGATGCAAAAAGGTATTTAAAAAACAAGAATGGGAAGTGAAGGCGTGATTGTTCAAGATTTGATTGAGACAACAGAATTTTTCACAGAGGAAACAAAAGACGACTTTTTTGTTATTTATGAAAAATTTGCAAACAGTGATTGTAACTGTGAAGGAAATATGTTCGAAGAAATAGAATGTGATGATGAGGAAATAGTTCAAATTCTTCAAGGTAATCCTGATTGTAGTTGTTCTTTACGAAGCATTGAGAGCTATCGCGTTGGGCAAGAATACAAAACAGTAGAAGATATTCTTGCAAAAATTAAAAAAGAGCATACAGAAATTTTTAAATAAGAGTGGTCGGTTAAGCCACTTATAATACTTGTTTTCACCAATCCTCTCGTCGTATTGAGAGGATTTTTCCTTTTCTACTTGTAAAACAAAAGAAGTGGATGATTGCAGAAAAAGATAGAAAAGCTATAATATGAACTATAAATTGATAAAGGATGGTAAGGATGATAAACGTATTATTTGTATGCCTAGGAAATATATGTCGATCACCGATGGCAGAAGCTATCTTTAGAAATAAAGTTACATCAGCAGGACTGGAAAAAGAATTTTTTATTGATTCAGCTGGGACGGGTGACTGGCATATTGGCAAACCTCCTCATGAGGGTACACTAGAAATATTAAAGGAGCATAGTATCGATGGCTCCGGTATGTCTGCAAGACAAGTCAAAAACGAGGATATAAAGAAATTTGACTATATTATTGCCATGGATGCAGAAAATTTAGGGAATTTACACCGGTTAAAGGGAAGAGATACTTCAGGAGAAATTGGCAGACTGTTAGATTTTATTCCTGAAGCAAGTAAAGTTGACGTGCCCGATCCCTATTTTACAGGGAATTTTAACGAGGTTTATCAATTAGTTGATGAGGCTTGTGAGAAACTCCTTCTACATATCCGGAATAAACATGAACTTTAAAAATAAAAGCTGACCTATTAAAAAAATAGTCAGCTTTTTGTCTTTTTATATGGCTATTTTCGCAAAGAGCGCTGCTTTTCAAATTAAGCCACAAAGGCATTGTTCTAGGTTTAGCGGGAATCTTTTCTAAACTCTTCATTGGATTATAAACGAATTATCTTGTTGAATAACCACAAAGTTTACGAAAAGAGCCTGTAATTTTAAATTTCTTGAAGCTCTTGGATATTAACAGTCATTTCGTTTTCTGGGTTTTGTCTTGGATAGACTCTAGCCGTACCATCAGCACTGTTTACATTTTGGATCCAAATTGAAGTGCCATTATATTGTACTTCAATTTCTTTTGCGGAGTCTAAGATTTGTTGTGCGCGATTAACGTTCATATGTAAGCCTCCTTTACTTTTGTCTATCCATAATATCTCAACAATAGAAAAAAACTATACATGATAAAAGTATGTAAGAATACATGCCAATCGGGAGATATGATGAACGATTACGCCTAGTATTGAATATGTTGGATGTATGGGCATGTGTGACCCATATAATTTTAACAACATTCCCTAGGAGGGGTTGATATAGATGTGTGGTATTACAGGTTGGATTGATTGGAATAAAGATTTAACAAAAGAAGTAAAGGCGGTTGAACGAATGGCCGCAACATTAAGTAAGCGGGGACCAGATGATTATCGGGTTTGGAGTACACCGCATGCGGCATTTGGTCACACCAGATTAGTCGTTGTAGACCCTGAAGGTGGAAAACAACCGATGACAAAGTCAGTTCACGAAAAAGGATATACAATCGCATATAACGGCGAATTATATAATACTGAGGATCTTCGACGGGAGTTATTAAGAAAAGGGCATTCATTTAAATCACATTCTGATACAGAAGTTTTACTTACTTCATTTATTGAGTGGGGACCTGATTGCGTTAATCATTTAAACGGGATATTTGCATTTGCAATTTGGGATCAAGAAAAGGATGAACTATTTATCGCTCGGGATCGCTTAGGTGTGAAGCCACTCTTTTATCAAGAATTAAACGGGGCACTCGTGTTTGGTTCGGAGTTAAAAGCGGTATTGGCTCACCCAGAGGTGAAAGCGGAAGTAACGAGAGAAGGGTTAGCAGAAGTATTTGGGTTAGGCCCTTCAAGAACGCCCGGTCATGGTGTCTTCAACCATATGAAAGAATTACGTCCAGCTCATGCCTTAAAGTACGGTCGAAGTGGCTTAAAGGTCTATCGTTACTGGAACTTAAAGAGTGAGAAGCACACGGATGATGTTGACCAAACTGCCGAAAAAATTCAGTGGCTTTTACAAGATACGGTAGAAAGGCAGCTTGTAGCGGATGTACCGGTGAGTACATTTCTTTCAGGTGGCGTGGACTCAAGCGCATTAACAGCGTTTGCTGCAAAATATTTTGAAAAAGAAGGAAGAGGTCCACTTCACACCTATTCCGTAGATTATATCGATAATGATAAGTATTTTAAAGCGAATGATTTTCAGCCAAATGCAGATGGTCCTTGGATTAAAGAAGTTTCGGAGTTTCTTGGAACAACACATCATTCTTGTGTCATTACAAATGAAGATTTGGCTGGCTATTTAAAGGAAGCAGTTCTTGTTCGAGATTTACCGGGAATGGCTGACATTGACTCATCATTACTTTGGTTCTGTAAGCAAATCAAGAAAGATGTGACTGTTGGTTTATCGGGGGAATGTGCAGATGAAATCTTTGGTGGTTATCCTTGGTTTCACCGTGAAGATTTAATGAACCGTGATAGTTTTCCATGGATGCATTCAACGCTAGAGCGTGAAGCATTATTAAATGAAGAATGGCGTGGAAAATTACAGCTAAAAGATTATGTGATAAGTCGTTATCAAGATACAATAGCAGAAACACCACGTCTGGAAGGTGAAAGTAAAGAAGATGCCCGTCGGAGAGAATTATTTTATTTAAATAAGGTTTGGTTTATGACAACATTACTTGACCGTAAAGACCGTATGAGCATGGGAGCAAGCTTAGAGGTAAGGGTTCCATTTGCGGATCATCGTCTAGTCGAGTACGTTTGGAATATTCCATGGGAAATGAAAAACCTAGAAGGTCGAGAAAAAGGAATTTTACGAAAAGCATTAGAAGGTGTGTTACCTGACAATGTATTATACCGTAAAAAAAGTCCTTACCCGAAAACTCATAATCCGCATTATACAAATGCTGTAAAAGGTTGGCTACAAGAAATTGTTGCTGACCCTAGTTCACCAATATTACAATTTGTAAATAAGAATAAAGTCCAAGAGATTATTGATACCGATGGAGCGGCATTTAAGAAACCTTGGTTCGGGCAACTGATGACAGGCCCTCAGTTAATTGCTCATCTCTGCCAGATTGATACTTGGTTACGTGAGTATAAAATTACGATTAAGGAATAAAAGCAAAAGCAACCTAGAATAAATACTCTAGGTTGCTTTTATAGTTCGAGGACATAAATGAAATGAAAATAAAAGTCTTAAATAATCAATTTTTTATGGTAAAGTTTCTTTTAGGACTGAAGGGGGTTATTAGAATGACCAAGAATTTTAAATTAGAGCAACCAAAAATTCCGTTAGACATACAGCCGGTAAACTTTCAAGATATATATTACGATGAAGATCTATTTATAACAAATAGTATAATTAATAGTACTGCGATTGATAGTGTTGAGATTGAGAAATTAGTTATAAACAAAGTTATTTTTAAGAATGTGAGATTTATAAACGTTTCTCTTAAAAGAATTGATTTAACAGATGTAATCTTTGAAAACTGTGATTTATCAAATACTGACTTTAGCGAAGGTATTATACATAGAGTTAGTTTTAAAGAATGCAAATTAATCGGAGTAAATCTCTCAGAGGCTAATTTAGGGAACGTTACTTTTGAGAACTGCAATGTAAATATGAGCGACTTTGTCGATGCTCGCTTAAAGCAAGTGGTTTTTGATCATTCATCATTGCAAAGTGCTAATTATTGTGAGTGTCAATTTAGTAAGGTTAAGTTTCTCCAATGCGATCTTAATGGGATTAACTTTACTCAAACTTCCCTTAAAGGCATAGATATTAGTACTTGTACATTTGAGAGCATTAATGTAAATATAGGAGCGTTAGAAGGTTGCGTAGTTTCTTCTGAACAGGCAATCGGTTTTGCAACATTGTTAGGGTTGAAAATAAAGGGTTAGGAATTAGGAAAAAAGCAGCTGTAAGTCTATGAATTTAGATAGCTGTATGGTAGGAAGAAGGGGAAAAAATTGAAACTAACAACGAAAGAACTAGTATTAGTAAGCGTGTGTATTGCTCTAACTGTTATAGGCAGTATGATAAAAATTCCTAGTCCATTTGGAACGGTAGCGTTAGACTCTGCTCCTGCATTTTTGGCAGCATTTTTATTTGGTCCTGTATTTGGAGCAATTGTCGCTTTCTTTGGTCATATGCTTACAGCATTAAATGTTGGAATGCCATTAACAGTCTTGATACACTTGTTGATTGCAACACAGATGGCTATAGTATGTAGTATTGCTGGTCTAATCTATAAAAAAGGCTATTTCGTGTTAGCGCTTATTAGTGGCTTCTTATTAAATGGTGTTGTGGCACCGGCGACTTTTATCATCATCCCTCAGTTCGGTATGCCGTTTTTTACAGCAATGATTGTGCCGTTACTACTAGGCGTAGGAATAAATCTAGCTGTTGCAGCAATAATAGTAAGGACATTGAGAGGAAGAGTAAGGCTATGAATATTAGTAGATATAGAGACCTAACAATTTTAGATAACGATTCTTGTAAGCTTGTGATCGCTTGTGACTCGTCTGGTGCAATTGGACCTAAAGAATTAGATGTGATAAAGGTTGATGGCTATACCGTGGGCCGGTTTTTGACAAGAGTTGTTCTGATGGAGTTACTCTCTGTAGGAGCTACACCTCTAACAATAATTGATACCTTGGCTATTGAGATGGATCCTACTGGGCAGGAAGTTATTAATGGAATAAAAGATGAAGCGGCAATGGTAGGGTTAGTTAGTCCAGAATTTCTCAATGGCAGTACGGAAGAAAATATTCCTGTTAAACAGACGGGGGTTGGTATTACTGCGATTGGCCAAGTAGATCATTTTTTTGCTGAAAGTCTCGAGGGTGATTATGTAGTAGTTGTTGGGATCCCAAAGGTAGGGGATGAAGTAAGTATTGAGGATAAAGAAATCTGTAATTTGCCTTCAATTAGAGAAATACGGAAAATGTCAGGTGTACAAGAGATCGTACCTGTAGGTTCTAAGGGGATAGGGTTTGAACTTGATGAACTTCTTAAACGCAATAAACTCATCTTAGGAAAGTTTCAAACCGAGATAGATTTACATAAATCAGCCGGACCGACCACATGTGTAGTTCTTACTTGTCGAGAAGAATGCCTTGAAAAAATAAAAAACAAAATCACTCAACCTTTAACGATATTGGGCCAATTGAAAAAGGTCGAAAAGATATAAAAAAAATTTGAAATAATGTGTAACTTATTTTTAAAAATGACGTATTACATAGTGAAACAATTTTACCTGCAAAAAATAGCCCACTCTTATTAAAGAAGGGGGCTATTTTTATAAATCATTCATTAGGCGTGTTAGCGTCGTCTATCTTACTTAGACTCTCGTCACAAAAAGGAGATAAAACAAAGGAAACGCTAAATAGTGGCGCTTTGAGCTGTTAAAGCATTAATCAAAGCAATAGATAAAGCAGCAAACTGATTTTGCACTGTATACAAATTTTGCATATAATCTTCCTAAGGAGGAAGACAAAATGAATGATGGACAATTAAAAAACTTACTATTTATATATGAAAACATATTGAACGAAATTAATGTAGGTGTACAAGTTATTAACACTCAAGGAAATACAATTATTTATAATCGTAAAAAGGCTCAGCTAGAATCAATGGAACTAGACGATGTCTTACATAAAAATCTGTTAGACATTTTTTCTTTTAAAAATCGAAAAGACAGCCGCTTATTACAAGCACTAGAAAATGGCGTTAGTATGAAAAATGCTAAACAAACCTACTTCACCAATAAAGGAAAAGAAATAACCACCATTAATCATACGTACCCCATTGTAAAAGATGGTGAAGTGATTGCTGCGGTTGAATTAGCTAGTGACATTACAAAATTTGAACGCCTAAAAGAAAATGTTTTAAAAACAGGAAATACTCGATATACATTTGAGAGTATCATTGGTGAAAGTAAGGCTGTAAAAGAAGTAATTGATACAAGCAAAAGGGCTGCACGGACCTCATCTTCCGTATTAATTATTGGAGAAACAGGTACTGGAAAAGAATTATTTTCGCAAAGTATTCATCATGGAAGTGAACGTTCAAATAAGCCGTTTATTTCACAAAACTGTGCAGCACTCCCGGATAGTTTATTAGAAAGTTTATTATTCGGAACAAAGAAGGGGGCCTTTACAGGAGCGATTGATCACCCTGGATTGTTAGAACAAGCTGAAGGAGGAACCATTTTACTAGATGAAATCAATTCACTAAATCCAGCGCTTCAAGCTAAGTTGTTAAGAGCAATCCAAGAGAAAACAATACGTCGGGTTGGGGATACGAAAGACAAGCAAGTTGATGTTCGAATTATCGCCACGATTAATGAGGATCCAATTGATGCGATTGCAAATCATCGGCTACGAAAAGATTTATATTATCGCCTAAGTGTTGTCTCAATTATTATTCCGCCACTCCGTGATCGCAAAGAAGACATCCCTTTACTTGCTAATAAATTTATAGAGAAATATAATTACTTATTCCATTTAGATGTACGGAAAATTAGTGATAAGGTCTATCATTTATTTTTAGATTACGATTGGCCGGGGAATATACGTGAGCTTGAACATGCGATTGAAGGAGCAATGAATTTAATTACCGATGAAACAGAAATAGGCTTTCATCATTTACCTTACCACTTCTTAAATAAGTCTAAGCAAGTTTACAGTGTGTCGTCTACTTCTCAAAATAAGAATTTAGACGAAGAAGATCTATCAGTCAAATTAAAAGATCAAATGGAGAATGCAGAGGCAGCATATATAAAGAAAGTTCTTGAAAAGAATAAAAATAATATTACACATACAGCAAGTGTCTTAGGAATTAGTCGTCAAAGCTTACAATATAGAATTCGTAAATTTAATATAAAAGAAAGCTACTAGTAGTTAAACGAGCCAAGGAGGCGATCTAAACTGTACCCCTTGTAAAGGACATTTTAAAAAAAGACTAGGCAGCGTTAAGAAGATGATCTCTGTACTGTACAGGGGTCATCTTTTTTAAATCCCATTGGTATCTATAATTGTTGTAGTAATTCA